>NZ_JAQZRK010000019.1:0-93648 GCF_028737495.1 Enterobacter cloacae complex sp. 2022EL-00981 | reverse complement strand
GGAACGTTGAAGACGACGACGTTGATAGGTCGGGTGTGTAAGCGCAGCGATGCGTTGAGCTAACCGATACTAATGAACCGTGAGGCTTAACCTTACAACGCCGAAGGTGTTTTGGCGAAGAGACAGATTTTCAGCCTGATACAGATAACAGAATTTGCCTGGCGGCTTTAGCGCGGTGGTCCCACCTGACCCCATGCCGAACTCAGAAGTGAAACGCCGTAGCGCCGATGGTAGTGTGGGGTCTCCCCATGTGAGAGTAGGGAACTGCCAGGCATCAAATAAGAAGAACCCCGTACCGTAAGGTGCGGGGTTTTTTGCTTTTGTTTTTCCCTCACCCTGCGGGAGAGGGCACCAGACCGCACCATTCCCCTCCTGGGCTTTCTCCGGAACTTACCTTGCTAACGAAATTTGTGATCTCCCTCGCAATGTTATTTATAACAAAATAATAACATTTAATTTACAAGGTATTGAGTTCCTTCAGAGCTCAACATGCCGTTGTTTATGGCAGGAGTATAATCATAATGACCGAAAGCATTACATCGAACGGGACGCTGGTTGCCAGTGATACCCGAAGAAGGGTATGGGCAATTGTTAGTGCCTCATCCGGTAACCTGGTTGAATGGTTCGACTTTTACGTCTACTCATTCTGTTCACTTTACTTCGCACATATTTTCTTCCCGTCAGGAAACACCACAACGCAGCTACTGCAAACGGCAGGTGTATTTGCAGCAGGATTCTTAATGCGACCGATTGGTGGCTGGTTATTTGGCCGTATCGCAGACCGTCGCGGGCGTAAAACCTCCATGCTGATCTCGGTCTGCATGATGTGTTTTGGTTCCCTTATCATCGCCTGTCTGCCGGGGTATGACGCTATTGGAACCTGGGCGCCCGCCCTTTTATTGCTGGCTCGTTTATTCCAGGGACTCTCCGTTGGGGGAGAGTACGGCACCAGCGCCACGTACATGAGTGAAATTGCACTTGAAGGTCGGAAGGGTTTTTACGCCTCTTTCCAGTATGTCACGCTGATCGGCGGTCAACTGCTGGCCATTCTGGTTGTCGTGATCCTGCAGCAGATCCTCACCGACAGCCAGCTTCATGAATGGGGATGGCGAATTCCTTTCGCGATGGGGGCTGCACTGGCGATCGTGGCGCTTTGGCTGCGCCGTCAGTTAGACGAAACCTCGCAAAAAGAGGTCAGGGCGCTGAAGGAAGCGGGATCGTTTAAAGGACTGTGGCGAAACCGCAAAGCTTTCCTGATGGTTCTCGGTTTCACCGCCGGTGGTTCACTCAGTTTTTATACTTTTACCACCTACATGCAAAAGTATCTGGTGAATACTACGGGAATGCACGCCAACGTCGCCAGCGTCATCATGACCGCCGCGCTCTTCGTCTTTATGCTGATACAGCCGCTAATCGGTGCGCTCTCAGATAAGATCGGCCGTCGCACATCAATGTTGATTTTTGGTGGTATGTCCGCCTTATGTACCGTCCCCATTTTAACCGCGCTTCAGCACGTCTCATCACCTTATGCCGCATTTGCTTTGGTGATGCTGGCGATGGTGATTGTGAGTTTCTACACCTCGATCAGCGGGATACTCAAGGCTGAGATGTTCCCGGCACAGGTGCGTGCTTTGGGAGTAGGGCTTTCTTATGCGGTCGCCAATGCCCTGTTTGGTGGTTCGGCGGAGTACGTTGCGCTGTCCCTGAAATCATGGGGAAGCGAAACGACATTCTTCTGGTATGTGACGATCATGGGGGCGCTGGCCTTTATCGTATCCCTGATGCTGCATCGCAAAGGGAAAGGTATTCGTCTTTAATAATGCGCCATCTGCCACACGGCATAGCCGGTCGTGGCACCGGCAACATCCCAGGCAAAATCTTTCCAGCTCCAGCCGCTCCCTGAGGGGCGGCTATCCCATAATTCTTTCGATGCCCCAAGGCTGACTGAGAACATCAGGCCGATTGCCGCACTACGATCCCGGCTATATCCCTGGTGCTGGGCGTACTCATTACCGGCAGCGGATAACATCGCGGATGCGAGGAAGTGTTGCGCTTTATCCTGGCCGGACCAACTATCGTTCGCCATATGACTACAGCCGGTTAAACAGAGGGTCGTGACTAACAGAGGAAGACGCATCAACAGCTCCATAAAAAAGCCCTGCGGGTGGCAGGGCCTGGATATTACAGAATACGGCTGATAAGACGATCGATACGGATGCGACGCAAACGGCGAATAAGCTTACGAACCTTCACCGGATAATCGGCAATGCTCTGTAGCTCGCGGTAATGACGAACAACCGTCGTATGTGTACGAATAAGTTCCAGTTCACGTTCACGCTGCGCGGCCAGCTCATGTTGTGGATCGTGGATCAGAATTGCGTTTTCCAGATCCAGACGCCAGGCACGAGGGTTCAGGTTGTTGCCGGTCAGCAGCATCCATTCATCATCAACCCACATTCCTTTGAGATGATAGCTGTTATCTTCATCTTTCCAGAGACGCACCACCAGCTGGTCGGTGTTTACGTAATACTGTAAGCGACTGAGGAAACGACGCAGGTTAATCTCATAAAGGTAGGGCAGGGCGCCGATGATTTTGAAGGGTTGATCTTCAGGAATGAAAAAGTCATTAGCCGTTTTATCACCGACAATAATTTCCACTTTTTTACCGTCGCGCAGCAGCTGAATGATATTGCGCACCAGCACGGCGGGAAGGTTAAAGTACGGCGTACAGATAGTGAGCTTCTGCTCTGCGCACGGCATCAGATGGAAAATCGTTTTGTTCAGTAGGCTGGATTTTCCTAAGCCCACCAGAGGTGTAACGGACAGCTCTTCGTTGTTTGCATCGCCCTGGAAATGATAAACCGCATCGCGCAGCTCCTGGCGGAACGCGCGAACGTCGTTTTTGATTTCCGGGCTTTTCGGGCGATGAGGATCGTCAAGGCGATTCACACCACGGCCATGTACCAGATGCTTATCCACCCAGTTAAACATGATGTCGGCCATCTGCGAATTACGGATCAGATGGTAGCGGTCGTAGCGATACTTATCGAGCTGATGAAGGTAAACATCATTCAGACTCGCGCCACTATAAAGCACGCTGTCATCGATGATGAACCCTTTGAAATGGAGTACGCCAAGCGCTTCACGGGTATTCACCGGCACCCCGTAAACAGGGACATCAACGCCAGGATTTTCCTGCGCCGTGCGGCAATACCAGTCTGCGTTTGTATTTGAAGCAGCAGCGCCAATACGGCCACGCTGAGCGCGGTGCCAGTCAACCAGCACGCGAACATCCAGTTCAGGACGCTGACGCTTGGCTTCGTAGAGCGCATTCAGGATCGCGCGGCCACCTTCATCTTGTTCAAGATAGAGTGCCACAATGCAAATGCGTCGCGTGGCGCTGGCAATCTTTTCCAGAAGCGTCTCCCGAAAATGAGCGGGAGCGTAAAAGAACTCTACATCATCAACTGACTGAGAAATCTTCGGTAGTTGAGCAAGGTGTTGTTGATGTTTATTACGCTTAAATTTTGACAACATCACAGTGCGTTTCTTCTCTGTTCATTGAAGGGTTGTCTGTACCATGCAAACAACATAAGCGGACAATGATACCACCAGTCCCGTCCAAAGTGGGTAACATTTCCAGTAGCTTACTCGGGTTTATCCGGCGATTTCAGAGTGAGGGAGAGGGCAACAATCCCCTCGTCCAGCTGAATATCAACATCAAAACCGAGTTTTCGCGCCAGGGTCACCATACCGCGATTGTTTGGCATAGTAATGCCATTCAGGCGTAACAATCCGTGATCGCGCGTATAACTGATGAGTTTTTCCAGTAGCCGCCGCCCAAGGCCCAGGCCTTTAAGATCGGAGCGCACCAGTACGGCAAACTCCGCGTCGACGTTATCCGGATCTGAAATAGCACGCGTCACGCCAAGGATCTCATCACCGTTTTCGGAACGACGAACGGCGACAAAGGCCATTTCTCGATCGTAGTCGATCTGGGTCATATTGGCTAAATCATCATGGGTAAATTCGTTGATTTCGCTGAAGTAGCGATAGTAAAGATCCTCTTTCGTGACCTGAGAGATAAACGTCCGCAGTTGCGGTTCGTCTTCCGGCAAAATGGGGCGAAACAGCGAACGCTCACCGTTCTTCATCTCCACCCACTCTTCCAGTTGCAGAGGATAAGGACGGATCGCCAGACGGCTCTCTCTGTCGCCTTCGAATGGCGCGATATCCAGGGTGACGTCCAGCGCCGTGAACTCATTGCCGGAGGCGAGCAGAGGATGAATGTCCAGCCGCTGGATCTCCGCGCAATCGACTATCAGGTTAGAGACCTGCACCAGGAACTGGCTTAACCCCGCAATATCGAGCGGACGCAGGGCGCTCCGGCCACGAATTTTTTTGCTTTTGATGGCCTGAATAATCAGATAGCGAGCAAGGTTCATGTTCAGCGGCGGTAAGGCCACCACGGCTTGTTCTTCAGGGCGCCATTCCACGCCACCTTCTCCCAGCATGATGAGCGGGCCAAAAACCGGATCGTGCTCAACAACCACCCGCAGTTCCTGTGCGCCCGCGCGGTTCGCCATGCTTTGCACCAGCAGTCCGTGGATCCTGGCCTGAGGCCAGGCCATTTTTACGCGGTCGAAAATAGCATCTGCCGCTTGCTGAACTTCAGCCGCGGTTCGAAGATACAGCATTACCCCCTGCACATCGGACTTGTGGGGAATATCCGGTGAGCGAAGCTTAAGGGCGACCGGATAACCAATCTGTTCGGCAATATGTACTGCTTCCGCGCTGTCGCTGGCGATCCAGGTGGGCAGCGTCTGCATCCCATAGCTACCAAGAATGGGTTGCACTTCGTGAGTGTCCAGCGATGTCGCACCTTCATCGATAGCCTGTTGCAACAGCCGGTGAACGTCGACGGAATTTGCCGTCAGATTGCCTGGCAATGCTGGAGTTTCACGTAACTGTTTCTGGTTACGACGGTACTCCACCATATGCATAAAGGCGGTAATAGTCCCTTCCGGGGTACGGTACGTTGGCAACCCCGCTTCGCTGAACAGTCGCCGTGCCTCCTGAGAGGAGAACTCACCGCACCAGTTGGTGAGCAGAGTGACGTATTTACCACGCGGATGGTTACGCACTGCTTCAATGAGGGCTCGCGCGCTCTCACTGCCAGGAGCGACCGCGCTGGGGGAGTGGATAATCATCAGCGCATCGAAATCCTGACTATCCAGCAAAATAGAAATGGCTTTGATATAGCGATCGCTACTGGCATCATCGCGTAAATCAAGGGGGTTCCCGGGGGCAACGCTGATGGGTAAAGCCTCTCTCAGGCGCTGAAGCGTCTCTTCACCGAGCGTGGTCAGCTTGCCATTACGTAACCACAGTTCGTCCAGCGCCAGCGCCGCCGGAGCTGCGCCGTTACTGACGATCATTAATTTCTCTCCGCGCAACGGACGCATATGACTCAACGTCTCGACGGCGGAAAAAAGTTCGTGCGTGTCCTGTACCCGCAGTAAACCCGCGCGCTGGATAGCCGCATCCCAGGCGGGATCCATCCCGGAATGGGAATGCAGCAGGCTTTGTGCTGCAGGGCTGCGTCCGCTTTTGATGACCAGGATGGGTTTATTACGTGACGCGCTGCGCGCTGCCGACACAAAACGACGGGCGTCGCTGAGGTGTTCAAGATAAAGCAGGATCGCACTGGTTTTGCTGTCACGCGCCAGAAAATCCAGCAGTTCATCCACGTCGATATCCAGGCTGTCACCCAGGGCGATGAAGTAGGAGAACCCCATCTCACGCTGCTGCGCCCAGTCAAGGATTGTGTTGGATACCGCAGCCGACTGCGAAATAAAAGCAAGTTTGCCTTTACGGATCGGCACTGGAGAAAAGCTGGCGTTCAGTCCTTGCCAGGGGGCGAGTAATCCCAGACTGTTCGGCCCGAGAATACGCATTTGATAGCGGCTGGCACACGCCAGAAGCTCGGGCTGCTGTTCAGGAGGAGATGAGAGGATAATGCAGGTCTTACACCCTTTCTTGCCGAGCGATTCCAGCAATTCCGGGTTACGTTTCGCATTTGTACAGAGTACGGCCAGATCGGGTACGAAAGGCAGGCTCTGCACATCAGGCCACGCAAGCACCCCCTGAACGGCCTTATAGGCCGGTGTAACGGGCATAACGGGGCCATTAAATCCGCCGGCCAGCAGGTTGCGCATCATCAGATAGCCAGCGCGATCCGGTTTCATTGATGCGCCGATGACGGCTATGGATTTAGGACGTAGTAGCGCTTCTAACCCTCGCTGGCTCATGCAGGCCTCCTGTGAATGCAAGCGACCTGATGATTTTAAACGTTTTCTGTCCCGGTTGCTGTGACACTGCCCTTATGAACGGTTTTTCCCGCCAGATAGCGTTCGCGAAAACGGGAGAAATGGCTGCCCAGCGCGCCAGCCGCCTCGGTATCACCCGCTAAATCCAGCAGTGCGATCGCCACTTCGGCGGTGCAGTATTGTCCCTCGGCATGGGCTTCACGTAAGCGGTAGGCCGATACGCGAGAGAGGTCGACAGAAATGATCGGCAGCGCGTCAAGGTAAGGACTTTTACGGAACATTTTCCGCGCTTCCGTCCAGGTGCCATCCAGCATAATAAACAGCGGTGGTTTTCCGGATGGTGGGCCTGACAGTACCTGACGGTCGGCGCCTGCATAGGAGGCGGGGAAAACGACCATCGGCTGATAGTCCGGGCTTGCCACTAAGTTGAGCAGGGCCTGAGGAGGCTCCGTGCGCGACCACTGAAACGCGGCCGTATCAGGCAGAATATCGGCGATCAGACGACCCGTATTGCTGGGTTTCATCGGTTCGGTATCAAACATGACCAGGCAAAAACGGCTTTCCGCCGTGGCCGGTACCAGCGTGTCGCACAGGCACACTTTTAACGGCAGCAGGCAGCGCTGGCAGCGACGGATGCGGTTGCCACGAGCGAGAAAAGGGCGAGTCGCGCGGGCAAGGCGTTCGGCGCGTAATTGAAGTACAGCGTTATCAGTCATGGGCGAAAGGGCAGGAAAAACCCCATTTTCGCAGAGGCGGGAACGGGGCACAAGATGTGCCCCGTGAATGTTACAGCGACTCGTTCAACCAGCTCTCGAAAGGCGCTTTGGGTACCGCGCCGTTGAGCATGTCGATGACTTCACCATTTTTGAAAATCATGATGGTCGGAATGCTACGAATACGAAAACGGGCGCTGAGCTCGCGTTCTGCCTCCGTATTCACCTTCACAAAACGCATCTTCCCGCTGCGCTCTTCGGCGACATCTTCAAAGATTGGCGCGAAGTTACGGCACGGGCCACACCATGGTGCCCAGAAATCGACAACCACCGGGAGATCGTCCTTGAGGAGTTTGTCCAGCGTAGCACCTGTAGCGTTAATCACATCGCCATCAAACAACTCATGGCCACAACGCCCGCATTTCGCACCATCCTCGATCCGATCGTCCGGAATGCGGTTAAGAGCCTGACAGTTGGCACATACGGTATTCATAACTAACCTCTGATAGAACCATGGGACAGCGGCAGTATGCCGATAATGTTTCTAATATGTTACATATTATCAATGAGCCTGTTTGAAACGACAATGCGTTTTATTCAATGAGAACAATAGTCACAGGCTTTTGTACGAAATTATGGCTATGCGCTTGCACATCGGGTAATCTGCGCGCTTCGCGCAGCGCTGGTGGAGAAAAGCATGAACGACGAAATGAAAAATAAAAGCGGCAAGGTCAAAGTGATGTATGTCCGCAGTGATGATGACTCTGATAAACGCACCCAAAATCCGCGTACCGGAAAAGGTGGCGGGCGTCCGGCGTCCTCTCGTGCAGACGGTGGCCGTCGCCCCGCCCGCGATGACAGAAACAACCGCGGTGATGACCGCAAACGTGATGACCGCAAGCGTGACGATCGCAAACGCGATGATTTTGCACGTGAGGGTTCGTCACCATGGCGTACCGTGTCCCGCGCGCCTGGCGATGAGACGCCTGAAAAAGCCGATCACGGCGGCATCAGCGGTAAAAGCTTTATCGATCCGGAAGTGCTGCGCCGTCAGCGTGCGGAAGAGACACGCGTGTATGGCGAAAACGCCTGTCAGGCTCTGTTCCAGAGCCGTCCTGAGTGTATCGTTCGTGCATGGTTTATCCAGAGCGTCACCCCTCGCTTCAAAGAAGCCCTGCGCTGGATGGCGGCAAACCGTAAAGCCTATCATGTGGTTGATGATGCCGAGTTGACGAAAGCGTCAGGCACCGAACACCACGGTGGTGTCTGCTTCCTGATCAAAAAACGCAACGGCACAACGGTGCAACAGTGGGTCAGCCAGGCCGGTGCCGATGACTGCGTGCTGGCGCTGGAAGATGTGGGCAACCCGCATAACCTGGGTGCGATGATGCGCAGCTGCGCGCACTTCGGCGTTAAAGGGGTACTGCTGCAGGATGCTGCGCTGCTGGAATCCGGTGCTGCGATCCGTACTGCGGAAGGCGGTGCCGAGCACGTTCAGCCGATCACCGGCGACAGCGTTCTGGATGCCATCGAGCAGTTCCGTAAAGCGGGCTATTCCATTGTGACGACCTCCAGCCATGCCGGTACGCCGCTGTTTAAAGCGACGCTGCCGCGCAAGATGGTGCTGGTGTTAGGTCAGGAACGTGATGGTCTGTCAGACGCGGCACTCTCGAGTGCGGATCTGAGCGTCTCTATTGACGGGACGGGCAATGTGGAAAGTCTGAATGTTTCCGTCGCGACCGGCGTACTGCTGGCGGAGTGGTGGCGTCAGAACAAAGCATAAGCTTTTTATGTGCCGGGCCAGCCCGGCACATTCATTTCCTACTCGCTTTCTGCCGGTAACACGGGCATCCAGTCAATCGGCGTTTCGCCACGTTTTTCCAGCCACTCATTCGCCAGAACAAAATGATTACAGCCAAAGAAACCACGATGGGCTGACAGCGGAGACGGGTGTGGCGCTTTCAACACGTGATGACGCTGACGGTCAATAATCGCCCCTTTCTTCTGCGCATGCGATCCCCAGAGTAAAAACACTACCCCCTCACGATGTTCATTGATAAGGCTGATGACTTTATCCGTAAAGGTTTCCCACCCAAGGCTGGCATGAGAGTGCGCCTGACCTGCTCGTACGGTTAAGACGGTATTCAGTAACAGCACGCCCTGGCGCGCCCAGCTTTCCAGGTAACCATGATTGGGCCGGGTAAAACCCGGGATCGTTCCTTCAAGCTCTTTATACATGTTCAGCAGAGAAGGGGGGATAGCCACGCCCGGGCGCACGGAGAAGGCCAGCCCATGAGCCTGACCAGGGCCGTGGTAAGGATCCTGACCCAGGATCACGACTTTGACATCGCTCAGTTCGGTATAGCGAAACGCGTTAAATACGTCTTTCTGGGGCGGATAAATCGTCTGGCCAGACTGCCGCTCTGCCGCAACGGTACTGAGAGTGTTGATAAAATAGGGCTGCTGTTTCTCTTCTGCCAGCACATCGTGCCATGTCAGCGGTGTCGTCATCTCGCTCTCCTGCGAATCTCATTCTGCGCCTAGCTTAACCGCTAAATCCTGCGGTGCAAAATTCCATGCGGAAATTAGCCCTAACTCCTTAAATTATGGTTGAAAAATTACAAATTGATTTGAATTGGTAAGGCTGGAAAATTGATCTGAAACAATAAAACCAGACCACACTCTTTGTGTGGTTGGTGATTTTGTTGATTTAAATCAATAAATCGCCGTGGTGTGAATGATATATATACACACAAGAAACAATGGTTTTACCAATTGGCCGCGAAAGGCCGACACCAGTTAATGTAGCCTAAGGGAGGCAACACATGATTACAGGTATCCAGATTACTAAAGCTGCAAACGACGATCTGCTCAACTCTTTCTGGCTGCTGGACAGCGAGAAAAACGAAGCACGCTGTGTGGTAGCAAAAGCGGGTTTTGCGGAAGATGAAATCGTTCCAGTTAATAAGCTGGGCGAAATTGAATACCGCGAAATCCCAATGGAAGTGAAACCAGAAGTGCGTGTTGAAGGTGGTCAGCATCTGAACGTGAACGTACTGCGTCGCGAAACGCTGGAAGATGCGGTTAAGCATCCTGAAAAATACCCACAGCTGACTATTCGTGTGTCTGGCTACGCGGTGCGTTTCAACTCTCTGACCCCGGAACAGCAGCGCGACGTTATCGCGCGTACCTTTACTGAAAGCCTGTAAGGTTTTTAGCCACGGGGGTGGAACAAAAAGCCGGGATATTTCCCGGCTTTTTTTTTACTCTTCAGTTTTCGCTTCTGACGCAATACCGCTTGGCTTACGGCGTTTACCAATATTCTTGGTATCGCGATGACGCTGCTTCACGCGCGGCTTCTCTTTTTCTTTCTCTTTTCTCTCCGCACGTTTCGCCAGTGCTTTTTTAGACGGTTTGCCCGTCATTTTTTCACTCGGTGCACGCGTGGTTGGGCGCAGGCCATCGACAACGCGGGATTTCAGCGGCTCGTCGATATAGCGACCAATTTTCTGCAGCAGCAGATGGTCGTGCGCTTCAACCAGGGAGATCGCTGTACCTTTACGCCCGGCGCGGCCGGTACGGCCGATGCGGTGCAGATAGGTATCACCGCTGCGCGGCATATCGAAGTTGATCACGTGGCTGACGTCCGGAATGTCAATCCCGCGAGCAGCAACATCTGTTGCCACCAGCACGTTAACGCGGCCATCGGTCAGACGCTTAATGCCTTCGGTACGTTTGATCTGTGCCATCTCGCCTTCGAGGTAGCAGTTGTTAATCCCGGCATTACGCAGCATTTCAGCCAGCTCGTGCACACGCTCGCGCTTACGCACAAAGACGATAGTGCGGGTGGCCTCTTCCTGCTTCAGCAGGTGCTTGAGCAATTCAACCTTGTGCTCAAGGTTGTCCGCGCGATAGTACCACTGATGGATCTTCTTGCGTTCACGGGTAGAAGGCGTTGCCGACACTTCCACCGGATCTTCCAGCAGGCGCTCTGCGAAGTCTTTGATCGCGTCCCCTTCGAGGGTGGCAGAGAAGAGCATTGTCTGGTTGCGCCAGCGCGTTTCACCGGCGATGTGTTCGATATCCTGCGCGAAGCCCATGTCCAGCATACGGTCGGCTTCGTCCAGAATCAGGGTTTCTACCGCGCGGCAGTCAAAGTTCTCTTCTTTAATGTATTGCAGCAGACGGCCTGTCGTCGCAACGACGATATCCTGGTTTTCGCTAAACACTTCGGCGTGGTTCATATACGCAACGCCGCCGGTGATTGTGGCGATATCCAGATGGGTATTCGCTGCCAGTTCGCGTGCGTGATCGGCAACCTGCATAGCCAGTTCACGGGTAGGCGTCAGGATCAAAATACGCGGCGGGCCTGATTTTTTACGAGGAAAATCGAGCAGGTGCTGCAACACAGGCAGCAAGTAGGCTGCTGTTTTCCCCGTGCCGGTTGGCGCAGAACCGAGCACATCGCGGCCCTCAAGCGCAGGCGGAATGGCCGCTGCCTGAATGGCGGTCGGGCGTGTAAAGCCTTTGCTCTCAAGTGCATTGAGCAGGCTTTCATCGAGTTCAAGTTCGGAAAAAGTCGTTACAGTCATGTTCTACCTCTGTGTGGGGCGCTGATTATAGACGTTACGGCTGTAATCTTCATCTGTTTGTATGGATATCGCTTTTCGGCCACTTCGCTTTCCCCTATGCTACTCCAGTTTCACTTAGAAGGTTGCTCTGACATGTCTCAACTCAAAGCGCAATTGCGCCGCGATGGTTTTACGTTTAAACAATTTTTTGTTGCTCACGATCGCTGTGCCATGAAAGTCGGTACAGACGGTATTCTACTGGGAGCGTGGGCGCCTGTCGCAGGGGGTAAGCGCATTCTGGATATTGGCACCGGCAGTGGTCTGCTGGCATTAATGCTGGCTCAGCGCACGGATGAACATGTCACCATTGATGCGGTTGAACTGGATGCACAGGCAGCAGGGCAGGCGAGTGAAAATGCGCTCGAATCCCCCTGGGCAACCCGAATTAAAGTTGAATGCGCGGACGTACTGGCCTGGGCACCAGAGCAAACGGCGCGTTACGATTTGATCGTCAGTAACCCTCCCTACTACGCGCCCGGCGTGGAGTGTGGTACGCCTGAGCGCGAACAGGCTCGCTATACCGGTTCGCTCGATCATAAAGCCCTGTTAACCAGCGCGGCGAATTTAATTTCCGAGGAAGGGTTCTTCTGCGTGGTTCTTCCCGAAAGCACCGGCAATACCTTTATTGAGATCGCACGGGAGATGGGCTGGAACTTACGGCTGCGTACCGATATCTCGGATACGGAAGGGCGGTTACCACACCGGGTCTTGCTGGCGCTTTCGCCAAAAGAGGGTGAATGTTTTAACGACAGGATGGTTATCCGTGGGCCAGACCAGCGTTACTCCGAAGATTACACTGCGCTGACCCAGGCATTTTATCTGTTTATGTGACGCTGCGGGGAGAGAATCGACGGGCCTGATTCAGGCAGCGTGTCGGGATAGTCCAGGGTGTAATGTAAACCCCGACTTTCTTTACGCATCATCGCGCAGCGAACAATCAACTCGGCAACCTGCACCAGGTTACGCAGCTCCAGCAGATTGTTGGAAACGCGGAAATTGGCATAATACTCATCAATTTCCTGCTGCAGCATGGTGATACGGCGTAAGGCTCGCTCAAGACGCTTCGTCGTGCGTACAATGCCAACGTAGTCCCACATAAATAGCCGAAGCTCATGCCAGTTATGCTGGATCACAACCAGCTCATCCGGGTTTTCCACGCGGCTCTCATCCCAGGCCGGTAAGTGCTCAGCGTGGCGGGCATACGGCATGCGTTTGGTTATATCCACCGCTGCGGACCAGCCGTAAACCAGGCACTCCAGCAACGAGTTGGATGCCATGCGGTTCGCGCCATGCAGCCCGGTATAGCTCACCTCGCCGATGGCATACAGACCATCCACGTCCGTACGGCCATGATCGTCAACCATGACGCCACCACAGGTATAGTGAGCGGCTGGCACAATCGGTACCGGGTCACGCGTCAGATCAATCCCAAGGCTGAGCAGCTTTTCATAAATCATCGGGAAATGCTGACGGACAAACTCAGCCGGTTTGTGGCTGATATCCAGATACATGCAATCCACGCCAAGACGTTTCATCTCGTGATCGATAGCGCGGGCGACGATATCACGCGGCGCAAGCTCGCCTCGCGGGTCAAAGTCCGGCATAAAACGTGAGCCGTCCGGTCGTTTCAGATACGCGCCTTCACCGCGCAGGGCTTCCGTCAGCAGGAAATTGCGCGCCTGCGGATGAAACAGCGCGGTCGGGTGAAACTGGTTGAACTCAAGATTGGCAACACGACACCCGGCGCGCCAGGCCATGGCGATACCATCACCAGAGGCAATGTCCGGGTTGGTGGTGTATTGATATACTTTGGAGGCGCCACCTGTTGCCAGCACCACGGCTTTCGCCTGACAGGTTTCGACCTTTTCTTTGTTACGATTCCAGACCCAGGCCCCCACCACCCGGCGCGTGCCCGGCAGGCCAATCTTGTCAGAAATAATCAGGTCAACGGCATTACTGCGCTCAAGCACCCGAATATTAGGATGGCTGAGCGCCTTGCTGACCAGGGTGGTTTCCACCGCTTTACCGGTGGCATCTGCAGCGTGCAGGATCCGGCGATGGCTGTGTCCGCCTTCGCGGGTAAGGTGGTAACTCTCTTCGCCGTTTGGCTGAACCTGAGTATCAAACAGTACACCCTGGTCAATAAGCCACTGGACGCAGTGACGCGCATTGCTGGCGACAAATTCCGCAGCATGTTCATCGACGATCCCGGCTCCGGCAATCAACGTATCTTCGACGTGTGACGCAATGCTGTCTGTTTCATCAAACACGGCGGCAATTCCGCCCTGGGCATAAAATGTGGAGCCTTCGCTCATCGGTCCTTTACTCAGAACAATTACGCTCTGATGCTCAGCCAGACGCAGCGCCAGCGAGAGTCCTGCCGCGCCGCTACCGATGATCAGTACATCACAATGTAGTTCAGGTGTTGTGTTCATGATTTTTTGTTTAATTTACTAAACAGTGTTTGGGCAGAATAGCACCTCAGTGCGAGATATCGCACGTTTTTTTTATTCTCAGTTGCAATGACTAAACGCGCATGCGCGGATTTCCGGCATGTAAAAGAAGGAAAATATTTTGCGAAGCAGGTCGTTAGCTTCAGATTTTGTGGTGAAATAAAGCCTGGGTTGCGTTACTCTTCTGACCGGATAAGAGATGTTTGAAGTCAGAAAGTGGGTATGTATCGTGAACAGACTTATAATGAGAGAAAATAAACAGTCTGTGACGCGATGAACAAAAACAAAGGCGTTACGGAACTTATTGAAGAATAGACACTCCAACTCGGTGCTTGCTCAAAAGTGCGGGATTTGTAGAGTGGCGTTTCGATAACGCGTGGAATTTTGGTTTGGGGAGACATTACCTCGGATGAGCGAGCAGTTAACGGACCAGGTCCTGGTTGAACGGGTCCAGAAGGGAGATCAGAAAGCCTTTAACCTACTGGTGGTGCGCTACCAGCATAAGGTGGCGAGTCTGGTTTCCCGCTATGTACCGTCAGGTGATGTGCCTGATGTTGTACAAGAGTCTTTTATTAAGGCCTATCGCGCGCTGGACTCGTTCCGGGGAGATAGTGCTTTTTATACCTGGCTGTACCGTATTGCGGTCAATACGGCAAAGAATTATCTGGTCGCTCAGGGCCGTCGTCCGCCTTCAAGTGATGTGGACGCAATCGACGCCGAAAACTTCGAAAGTGGCGGTGCGCTGAAAGAAATTTCGAACCCTGAGAACTTAATGTTGTCAGAAGAACTGAGACAAATTGTTTTTCGCACGATCGAGTCGCTTCCGGAAGATTTACGCATGGCAATTACGTTACGGGAGCTTGATGGTCTGAGCTATGAAGAGATAGCCGCTATCATGGATTGTCCGGTCGGCACGGTACGTTCACGAATTTTCCGTGCGCGAGAAGCTATTGATAATAAAGTTCAACCGCTTATCAGGCGTTGACGATAGCGGGATACTGGAAAAGGTATTAGGCATGCAGAAAGAAAAACTTTCCGCTTTAATGGATGGTGAAACGCTGGATAGTGAGCTGCTCAACGAGTTGTCTCATTCTCCCGAAATGCAAGAGACCTGGGAGAGTTACCATCTCATCCGTGACACCCTTCGTGGTGACACCAGCGAGGTTATCCATTTCGATATCTCAGCCCGCGTGATGGCGGCTATTGAGAATGAGCCTGTTCATCAGACCACTCCGCTGATTCCTGAAGCTCAACCTGCACCACACCAGTGGCAGAAAATGCCGTTCTGGCATAAGGTGCGTCCGTGGGCCAGTCAACTTACCCAAATGGGTGTGGCGGCATGCGTATCGCTTGCAGTTATCGTTGGCGTCCAGCACTATAATACTCAGTCTGAAACTAATCAGCAGCCAGAAGCGCCAGTGTTCAATACACTGCCGATGATGGGCAAAGCCAGCCCGGTAAGTTTGGGTGTACCGGCTGATGCCTCCGCCAGTGGCGGTCAGCAACAGCAGGTTCAGGAGCAGCGCCGTCGCATTAATGCGATGTTGCAGGATTATGAGTTGCAGCGTCGTCTGCACTCAGAACAGCTTCAGTTTGAGCAGGCACAAACCCAGCAGGCTGCTGTGCAGGTGCCAGGAAACCAAACTTTAGGAACGCAATCGCAGTAATGAAGCAACTTTGGTTCGCCATGTCTCTGATGGCGGGTAGCCTGTTCTTCTCTGCCAACGCCTCGGCTGATGTTTCATCCGGGGCGTTGTTGCAGCAAATGAATCTGGCCAGCCAGTCACTCAATTACGAGTTGGCATTTATCAGCATCAATAAGCAGGGCGTCGAGTCGTTACGCTATCGCCATGCCCGTCTTGATAATCAGCCGCTCGCGCAACTTTTACAGATGGATGGCCCGCGTCGGGAAGTGGTTCAGCGTGGTAACGAAATCAGCTATTTCGAGCCAGGCCTGGAGCCTTTTACCCTCAATGGCGACTATATCGTTGATTCTCTGCCATCGCTCATCTACACCGACTTCAAGCGCCTTGCCCCTTACTACGATTTTATTTCGGTAGGGCGTACGCGCATCGCTGACAGATTGTGTGAAGTGATCCGCGTTGTCGCCCGCGACGGGACGCGTTACAGCTACATTGTCTGGATTGATGCCGAAACCAAGCTCCCTATGCGTGTAGACCTGCTTGATCGCGATGGCGAAACGCTGGAACAGTTCCGCGTTATCTCCTTTAGCGTCAATAATCAGGTGGGTAATAGCATGCAGAATCTGGCGAAAGCCAGCCTGCCGCCGCTGCTTTCCGTTCCGGCGGGAGATTCCGTGAATTTCAACTGGGTTCCTTCCTGGATCCCGCAAGGCTTTACGGAAGTATCAAGCAGCCGCCGACAACTGCCTACCATTGAAACGCCGGTTGAATCGCGCCTTTACTCCGATGGCTTGTTCAGCTTCTCGGTGAACATCAATCGCGCGACGGCAAACAGTGCCGAACAAATGCTGCGTACCGGACGTCGAACAGTCAGTACCACGGTACGCGATAACGCGGAGATCACCATCGTCGGCGAATTACCCCCGCAAACGGCGAAGCGTATTTCTGACAGCATCAAATTCAGGGCTGCACAATGATTAAAGAGTGGGCTACGGTTGTATCATGGCAGGACGGTGTTGCGCTGGTAAGCTGTGATGTTAAGGCCTCCTGTAACAGTTGTGCATCCCGGGCGGGTTGCGGCAGCCGCGTGCTAAATAAGCTCGGGCCGCAAACCTCGCACACGCTTTCCGTGCCAAGTGAGCAACCGCTGGTGGCAGGACAGAAAGTGGAACTGGGTATTGCCGAAGGCAGCCTGTTGGGTTCCGCAATGCTGGTTTATCTCTCCCCGCTGGTGGGGCTCTTTGTGATGGGCGGAGTGTTTCAGATGCTGTTTGGTACCGATGCGGCGGCTATGTGCGGCGCTGCATTGGGAGGTGTGGGTGGTTTCTGGCTTGCCAAAGGTTTCTCCCCAAGGCTCGCAGCCCGCGAAGCGTGGCAGCCTGTTATTCTCAGCGTAGGGCTGGCACCAGACCAACTTCGTGTTGAGACGCTCTCCTCTGAGGCCCGGTGATCCATCGGGCTTTATCATCATTTACATCTTAAAAAAGAAAACGCCATTTCTTCACGCTATACCTGGCGCTAAGTGCATTTCCAGGTAACGGAGATGTAGTGTAGAATGCTGCGTTTTCGCACTGAAAAACGTCAGGCTAAGAACAGCGGCCTCCAGGAATTCGTAAGGCATAATTATTTAACTATATGAAGAACATACGTAACTTTTCGATCATTGCTCACATTGACCACGGTAAGTCGACGCTGTCTGACCGTATTATCCAGATTTGCGGTGGCCTGTCTGATCGTGAAATGGAAGCCCAGGTTCTGGACTCCATGGACCTGGAACGCGAACGTGGAATCACCATTAAAGCGCAGAGCGTTACGCTCGATTACAAGGCGGCTGATGGTGAAACCTACCAACTGAACTTTATCGATACCCCAGGCCACGTTGACTTCTCCTATGAAGTTTCTCGCTCGCTGGCAGCCTGTGAAGGCGCGCTGCTGGTGGTGGATGCGGGGCAGGGCGTAGAAGCCCAGACCCTGGCAAACTGCTACACGGCAATGGAAATGGATCTCGAGGTGGTGCCGGTTCTGAACAAAATCGACCTGCCAGCCGCTGACCCTGAGCGCGTGGCGGAAGAGATTGAAGATATCGTCGGAATTGACGCGACCGATGCCGTGCGTTGCTCGGCCAAAACCGGCGTGGGCGTTACCGATGTGCTGGAACGTCTGGTGCGTGATATTCCGCCACCAGAAGGTGACCCGGATGCCCCACTGCAGGCGCTGATTATCGACTCATGGTTCGATAACTATCTAGGCGTTGTCTCGCTGGTGCGTATTAAAAACGGCACCATGCGTAAAGGCGACAAAATTAAGGTGATGAGTACCGGCCAGGTCTATAACGCAGACCGTCTCGGGATCTTCACACCAAAACAGGTTGACCGTACCGAGCTGAAATGCGGCGAGGTGGGTTGGCTGGTCTGTGCCATTAAAGACATTCTCGGTGCGCCAGTGGGCGATACCCTGACCGGCGCGCGTAACCCGGCAGAAAAAGCGCTGCCAGGCTTTAAAAAGGTGAAACCACAGGTTTATGCCGGCCTGTTCCCGGTCAGCTCTGACGACTACGAGAACTTCCGTGATGCGCTCGGCAAGCTGAGCCTGAACGATGCCTCGCTGTTCTACGAGCCAGAAAGCTCCACGGCGCTCGGCTTCGGCTTCCGCTGCGGCTTCCTTGGTCTGCTGCACATGGAGATCATTCAGGAACGTCTGGAGCGTGAATACGATCTGGATCTGATCACCACCGCGCCGACCGTAGTGTACGAAGTGCAGACCACCAACAAAGAGATCGTCTACGTCGACAGCCCGTCCAAGCTGCCGCCGCTGAACAACATCGATGAGTTGCGTGAGCCTATCGCAGAGTGTCATATGCTGCTGCCGCAGGAATATCTGGGTAACGTTATCACGCTGTGCGTGGAGAAGCGTGGCGTTCAGACCAACATGGTTTACCACGGTAACCAGGTTGCGCTCACCTATGAAATCCCAATGGCGGAAGTGGTTCTCGACTTCTTCGACCGTCTGAAGTCTACGTCTCGTGGCTATGCGTCACTGGATTACAACTTCAAACGCTTCCAGGCTTCGAACATGGTACGTGTGGATGTGCTGATCAACGGCGAACGTGTTGATGCGCTGGCCCTGATCACCCACAACGACAATGCCCCGTACCGTGGCCGTGAGCTGGTTGAGAAGATGAAAGATCTGATCCCGCGTCAGCAGTTTGATATCGCGATTCAGGCGGCCATCGGCAACCACATTATCGCCCGCTCTACCGTGAAACAGCTGCGTAAAAACGTTCTGGCGAAATGCTATGGCGGTGACGTCAGCCGTAAGAAAAAGCTGCTCCAGAAGCAGAAAGAAGGTAAGAAGCGTATGAAGCAGGTCGGTAACGTCGAACTGCCGCAGGAAGCATTCCTTGCCATTCTGCATGTTGGTAAAGACGGCAAATAACCCTAAGGAGTTGGCATGGCGAACATGTTTGCCCTGATCCTGGTCATCGCTACCCTGGTGACAGGTCTGTTGTGGTGTCTGGATAAGTTTATTTTCGCCCCAAAACGCCGTGAACGTCAGGCTGCCGCGCAGGCAGCCACAGGTGATGGGCTTGATGCGAAAACCCTGAAGAAAGTTGGCCCGAAACCGGGCTGGCTGGAGACCGGGGCATCGGTATTCCCGGTGCTGGCGATTGTGCTGGTGGTGCGTTCGTTTATTTACGAGCCGTTCCAGATCCCGTCAGGCTCCATGATGCCAACGCTGCTGATTGGTGATTTTATTCTGGTCGAGAAGTTTGCCTATGGCATTAAAGATCCGATCTACCAGAAAACGCTGATCGAAACGGGCCATCCGAAACGTGGCGACATTGTGGTGTTTAAATACCCGGACGATCCACGCCTTGACTACATCAAGCGCGCGGTGGGTCTGCCGGGTGATAAAGTCACCTACGATCCGGTTGCCAAAGAAGTGACCGTTCAGCCTGGCTGCAGCTCCGGTACCGCGTGTGAAAACGCGCTGCCAATCACCTACTCAAACGTAGAGCCAAGTGATTTTGTGCAGACCTTTGCCCGTCGTAACGGCGGCGAAGCGACCAACGGTTTCTTCCAGGTGCCGAAAGATGAAACCAAAGAGAACGGTATTCGTCTGGTTGAACGTAAAGAGACGCTGGGTGATGTGACGCACCGGATCCTGACCGTGCCAATTGCGCAGGATCAGGTCGGGATGTATTACAAACAGCCAGGTCAGCAGCTGGCCACCTGGATCGTACCACCGGGACAGTACTTCATGATGGGTGATAACCGCGATAACTCCGCGGACAGCCGTTACTGGGGCTTTGTGCCGGAAGCGAATCTGGTGGGTAAAGCAACCGCAATCTGGATGAGTTTTGAGAAACAGGAAGGCGAATGGCCGACCGGGGTACGCCTGAATCGTATTGGCGGGATCCATTAATTCTCAATAATTGAACACGTAGTCGCTTTAATTAGCGGCTACGTGAATTATTTCAGCGATAAATCTCTTCGAACTAACGACATCCCCTGTCGTTGTGTATAGAATATTCCCCCGAAGTTTAAGGTTGGCCCTGCAAGGGTGCCACGGCACACGAAACCGCGTTGGTTTTCTCAGGTCGGTTTCGTGTGCTGCATTTTTGACGCATTCATTTATTGGTATCGCATGAACCCCATCGTAATTAATCGGCTTCAACGGAAGCTGGGCTACACTTTTCATCATCAGGAGCTGTTGCAACAGGCATTAACCCATCGCAGTGCCAGCAGCAAACACAATGAGCGCCTCGAATTTTTAGGTGACTCTATTTTGAGTTTCGTGATTGCTAATGCGCTTTATCATCGTTTCCCGCGTGTGGATGAAGGTGATATGAGCCGCATGCGCGCCACGCTGGTACGGGGTAACACCCTTGCGGAAATCGCACGCGAATTTGAACTGGGCGAATGTCTGCGTCTTGGACCGGGTGAACTGAAAAGCGGCGGCTTCCGTCGTGAATCTATTCTTGCCGATACGGTTGAAGCATTAATCGGTGGCGTGTTCCTGGACAGCGATATCCAGACCGTAGAAAAACTGATCCTGAACTGGTATCAGACCCGTCTGGATGAAATCAGTCCGGGCGATAAACAAAAAGATCCGAAAACGCGTTTGCAGGAATATTTGCAGGGTCGTCACCTCCCGCTGCCATCTTATCTGGTGGTGCAGGTGCGTGGTGAAGCGCACGATCAGGAATTTACCATCCATTGCCAGGTCAGTGGCCTGAGTGAACCGGTGGTGGGCACAGGTTCAAGCCGTCGTAAGGCTGAACAGGCTGCCGCCGAACAGGCGTTAAAAATGCTGGAGCTGGAATGAGCGAAGAAAAAACCTATTGCGGATTTATTGCCATCGTCGGACGTCCGAACGTGGGTAAATCCACCCTGCTGAATAATCTGCTTGGGCAGAAGATTTCGATCACCTCGCGTAAGGCACAGACCACGCGTCACCGCATTGTCGGTATCCATACTGAAGGCGCGTATCAGGCGATCTACGTCGATACCCCTGGCCTGCACATGGAAGAGAAGCGTGCCATTAACCGCCTGATGAACAAAGCGGCGAGCAGCTCGATTGGTGACGTGGAGCTGGTTATTTTCGTTGTGGAAGGCACCCGCTGGACGCCGGACGACGAAATGGTCCTGAACAAGCTGCGCGACGGTAAAACGCCGGTGATCCTCGCGGTCAACAAAGTGGATAACGTACAGGAAAAAGCCGATCTGCTGCCGCACCTGCAGTGGCTGGGTAGCCAGATGAACTTCCTCGACATCGTTCCGCTGTCTGCAGAGACCGGTCTGAACGTGGATACCATCGCCGGTATCGTGCGTAAGCATCTGCCGGAAGCGACTCACCACTTCCCGGAAGATTACATCACCGATCGTTCTCAGCGCTTTATGGCTTCTGAAATCATCCGCGAAAAGCTGATGCGTTTCCTTGGCGCAGAACTGCCGTACTCCGTGACGGTCGAGATCGAGCGTTTCCAGAGTAACGAGCGTGGCGGTTACGACATCAATGGTCTGATCCTCGTTGAGCGTGAAGGGCAGAAGAAGATGGTCATTGGCAACAAAGGCGCCAAGATCAAAACCATCGGTATCGAAGCCCGTAAAGACATGCAGGAGATGTTTGAAGCACCGGTTCACCTGGAGCTGTGGGTGAAAGTGAAATCTGGCTGGGCCGATGATGAGCGTGCTCTGCGCAGCCTCGGTTACGGCGAAGATCAGTAAACCAAGACGACGCGCAAATGGAAGGCTGGCAGCGCGCTTTTGTTCTGCATAGTCGTCCCTGGAGCGAAACCAGCCTGATGCTGGACGTCTTCACGGAAGAGTCGGGTCGCGTGCGCCTTGTTGCAAAAGGCGCACGTTCCAAACGTTCCAACCTCAAAGGCGCCTTACAGCCCTTTACGCCGCTGCTGGTCCGCTTTGGCGGGCGAGGAGAAGTCAAAACCCTGCGCAGCGCTGAAGCCGTCTCTCTGGCGCTTCCCCTTTCTGGCATCACGCTTTACAGCGGTCTGTACGTCAATGAACTCATTTCACGCGTTCTTGAACATGAGACTCGCTTCTCTGAACTTTTCTTCGATTATCTGCACTGTATCCAGGCACTTGCTGGCACAACCGGTTCGCCTGAACCCGCCCTGCGCCGTTTCGAGCTGGCGCTGCTGGGTCACCTGGGATATGGCGTCGATTTTCTGCATTGTGCGGGGAGTGGAGACGAGGTCGAAGACGGGATGACCTACCGGTATCGGGAAGAAAAAGGGTTTATCGCCAGCGTCGTGATTGATAACAACACCTTTACCGGACGCCAGCTCCGGGCGCTGTATGAGCGCGAATTTCCGGACCAGGATACCCTTCGTGCTGCAAAACGCTTTACCCGGATTGCGCTCAAGCCGTATCTTGGGGGCAAACCCCTGAAGAGCCGCGAATTGTTCAGGCAGTTTATGCCGAAACGTTAACGTTTTATCCCTCACCCCAGCCCTCTTCCGGAGGGAGAGAGGGAAGGAAAATGAATCAAAATACCGAGGATTGTCATGGCTGAATTACTGTTAGGCGTCAACATCGATCACATCGCCACGCTGCGTAATGCTCGCGGTACGGCTTATCCCGATCCGGTTCAGGCGGCGTTTATCGCTGAGCAGGCTGGCGCCGATGGCATTACCGTTCATCTGCGCGAAGACCGCCGCCACATCACTGACCGTGACGTGCGTATTCTGCGACAGACGCTGGATACCCGGATGAACCTGGAGATGGCGGTCACGGAAGAGATGCTGACGATTGCCTGTGACACCAAACCGCATTTCTGCTGCCTGGTACCGGAAAAGCGTCAGGAAGTGACCACCGAAGGCGGTCTGGACGTGGCGGGGCAGCGTGACAAAATGCGCGATGCCTGCAAACGCCTGGCGGACGCGGGTATCCTGGTTTCTCTGTTCATTGACGCTGATGCGGAGCAGATCAAAGCGGCGGCTGACGTGGGCGCGCCGTATATTGAAATTCACACCGGCTGCTACGCCGATGCCAAAAACGATGCCGAGCAGGCTAAAGAGCTGGAGCGTATCGCGAAAGCGGCTACTTACGCCGCGAGCCTGGGTCTGAAGGTTAACGCAGGGCATGGGCTGACCTACCACAACGTTAAAGCTATCGCCGCCCTGCCGGAAATGCATGAGCTGAACATCGGCCACGCCATTATTGGCCGTGCGGTGATGAGTGGCCTGAAAGAGGCGGTTTCAGAAATGAAACGCCTGATGCTGGAAGCGCGTCAGTAATGGCTATTCTGGGCTTAGGTACCGACATCGTCGAGATAGCCCGCATTGAAGCGGTGATCGCCCGTAGTGGCGATCGCCTGGCAAGGCGCGTGCTGAGCGATAACGAATGGGCCATCTGGGAAGCGCATCAGCAGCCGGTACGTTTCCTGGCCAAGCGCTTTGCCGTTAAAGAGGCAGCGGCCAAAGCCTTTGGCACCGGTATTCGTAACGGTCTGGCGTTTAACCAGTTTGAAGTGTTTAACGATGAGCTGGGTAAGCCACGCCTGCGTTTATGGGGCGAGGCCTTGAAGCTGGCAGAGAAACTCGGCGTGGCGCACATGCACGTGACAATCGCGGATGAACGGCACTATGCCAGCGCAACGGTGATTATCGAGAGTTAAAGTTTGTCCGCGTGATGCATCAGGACAAACTTATCCCACAGCTGCTCTTCGCTTTCGACGTGTGCCGGATCCTTCAGGATGGTATTGGGGATCGGGCACACTTTCTGGCAGGTCGGCGTTTCATAGTGGCCAATGCACTCGGTGCAACGGTCGCTGTTAATCTCATAAATGCTGTCGCCCATCGAAATGGCCTGGTTAGGGCATTCCGGTTCGCACATATCGCAGTTGATGCATTTTTTGGTGATTAACAGCGCCATCAGGAAATTCTCAGAAACAACACAAACAGGGCGGGCATTATACGCTCATTCGTTGTTCAAACCAGTTTTTTTACCAGCTCTTCGCTGTGACGAATTCGCTCAGGCGCATGCTCCAGATCCTGCTGCACCAGCGCCATAAACAGCAGATCCGTCAGCATCATTTGTGCGCTGGTGGACGAGATAGCCGCGCTGCGCGTGGCCTGCTCCTCGGCAATGGTATACAAGCAGCGCGTTGCCCGCTGCTGCAGTGCATTGGGCGTAAAACCGGTAATAGCCAGAATTTTACCACCCACACGCAGGGCCTCGTCGGTGGCCATGTTGATTTCACGGCGTTCCCCGGTATAGGAGATCGCCAGCAGCAGATCGTCAGGATCCATGGCCTGCACTGTCGCCAGCAGGGCATGCATATCCTGTTCGACGATGGCGTTATACCCGATTTTCGTCAGCTTCCAGCCAAAATTACGCGCCACCAGCCCGGACGCGCCGATGCCGGTCAAAATGATCCGTCGTGCCGCACGCAGCATTGCCACGCTTTCCAGTAATTTTTCTTCAGTGTTGACATCAAGAGTGGCGTGCATGGCCGCGACGTTCTCTTTGATCAACTTCTCGCCCACCAGACGCATGGGATCATCGCCACGGATCTGATTATGCACCGGCATGGATTGCGGATTGGGGTTACTCACCAGGGCTTCGCTAATTGCCAGTTTCAGGGCCGGGAAGCCCTTAAAGCCAATCTTCTGGGCAAACTTCACCACGCTGGACTGGCTCACACCCGCTTCGCTTGCCAGCTGCTGTGAGCTGAGATGGCGGGCATGGTCGGGCTGAGAAAGCAAAAAATCCGCCAGTTTTTTGTCGCTTTGAGCAAAGCCTGCATAACGCTGGCGAATGCGAATTAAACAGTTCATACGTTCTCCTGGCGAAAATGTGATTGTCTGCGCAAATACGAATTTTGCTCGCCTGAATGAATTTTATATTCCATTATAGTGCGATTATTATGAATTAAAAATTCCAGAGGTAAAAAAGATGAATCTTGGCTCACTTGTATCAGAAACGCGTAACCCGCAAACCATGGATCTGGATGCTCTCTCCACCCTGGAGCTGGTTAACCGTTTTAATCAACAGGATACGCTGGTCGCACTGGCAGTGAAAGAGACATTACCAGAGGTGGCGAAGGCCGTCGATGCTGCGGCACAGGCGCTCAAGGCGGGGGGCCGCATTATTTATATGGGCGCCGGAACCAGCGGACGACTCGGCGTGCTGGATGCCTCTGAATGTCCGCCAACGTTCGGCGTTCCGCACGGGCTGGTGGTCGGTCTCATTGCCGGTGGGCCTGGCGCGCTGCTGAAGGCGGTAGAAGGGGCGGAAGACAACAAACAGCTCGGTGAAGATGACCTGAAAGGGCTTAACCTCAACGCAAACGACCTGGTGGTCGGACTGGCCGCTTCCGGGCGCACACCTTACGTCATTGGTGGCCTGGAATATGCCAATCAGACGGGCTGCACTACCGTGGCTATCTCCTGTAATCCAGGCTCGCCCATTGCGCAGGTGGCCCACATCGCTATTTCGCCGGTTGTCGGGCCCGAAGCGCTCACCGGCTCCACGCGCCTTAAATCCGGGACCGCGCAAAAACTGGTGCTCAATATGATCTCCACCGGCGCGATGGTGAAGTTCGGCAAGGTGTACCAGAACCTGATGGTGGATATGCAGGCCACCAACGTCAAGCTGGTGGACCGGGCCTGTCGCATGGTAATGGAAGCGACCGGTGCGAGCCGCGAAGAGGCGGAAGCCGTACTCCAACAAACCGATCACGATGTGAAACCGGCCATTCTGATGATCCTGAGCGGGCTGGATGCCGCCGCCGCGCGAGCCAGGCTTGCCGAGCATAATGGATTCTTACGGGCGGCATTAGAAAACTAACACAGAGGCGTGTATGGAAAAAACAGCAGCGCTCGCCAGCCATATTTTGCAGGGGATCGGCGGAGAGAAGAACATTCAGCGTCTGGAAAACTGCATGACGCGTGTGCGCGTCGAGGTGCATGACGACGACCAGCTTGATATCGCGCACCTTAAGCAGCTTCCTGGCGTCAGCGGATACGTAAAGCAGGGGCAGCAGCATCAACTGATCGTCGGGCCGGGAAAAGCGGCGCAGGTCGTTGATGCCATGCGCGCATTGATGGGCGGAGGGGCGGCCGCGCCGGTTGACGATGCCGAGCGCACCAAAGCGCAGGCGAAGGCCAAATACAAAGCCCCCATGAGCGATGCGCTGCGACAGCTGGCAAACGTCTTTATTCCACTTATTCCGGCGTTTATTGCCTCCGGGTTGATCACCGGGATCATCAATATCCTCAAGCGGCCGGATATTGTCGGCGATTTTGCCACGCACTATCCGAACCTGCTCGGCATTCTGGGGATCTTTGGTAGCGCTGTCTTCGCCATCATGAACATTCTGGTTGGGGTTAACACCGCCAAAGTGTTTGGCGGCTCAATGGCGATGGGCGGGGTGATGGCCGGTATTCTCTCCAGCCCGCAGCTTGCGCAGATAACCCTGTTTGGCGAGGCTCTCCAGCCCGGGCGCGGCGGGGTGATTGCGGTGCTGCTGGTGGTCATCCTGATGTGCTGGATTGAGAAAAAGCTGCGCGCCGTTCTGCCCGGTTCCATTGAGCTGATCCTCAATCCGCTGCTGACCACGCTTATCACCGGCTGTGTGGCGATTGTGGCCCTGCAGCCGCTGGGCGGCTGGATCTCTGAGGTGATTGCCCACGGCGCTTCTCTGGCTATCGATCGCGGCGGGTTATTAGTGGGCGCTGTGCTGTCAGGGACTTTCCTGCCGCTGGTGCTGACCGGGCTGCATCAGGGGCTGGTGCCGATCCACGTGGAGCTGGTGCAGGCTCATGGTTATAACGCGCTGCTGCCCATTCTGTCGATGGCGGGGGTAGGTCAGGTTGGTGCGGCGATTGCCGTGCTGATGAAAACCCGTAACGCGCGCCTGAAAAAAGTGATTAAAGGGGCGCTACCGGTCGGATTGCTGGGCATTGGCGAGCCGCTGATTTTCGGTGTCACGCTGCCGCTCGGTAAGCCTTTCCTCGCGGCCTGTCTGGGCGGGGCGGTGGGCGGGGCGCTTATCAGCTACTGGAAAGTTGCCACCGTTATCACCTTTGGACTCTCCGGTTTACCGCTGGCGCTCACCATCGTGACCGGAAAAGTCATGCTCTATCTGTTAGGCTATCTGGTAGCGGTGATCGCCGGGTTCCTGTTTACCTGGCTGGCAGGATTCAACGACCCAGAGGAGTAAGGTTTGGCTAATCACGAGCGTCGTGTTGTCTTTTTCGACCTGGATGGAACGCTACATCAGCAGGATATGTTCGGTACGTTTATGCGCTACCTGCTGCGGCGTCAGCCCCTGAACGCACTGCTCGTCTTACCTTTGTTACCCGTGATTGGCCTTGCGCTGCTGGTGAAAGGCCGGGCAGCGCGCTGGCCAATGAGCCTGCTGCTCTGGGGCTGTACCTTTGGCCACAGTGAAGCCCGGCTCAAACAGCTTGAGCAAGACTTTGCGCACTGGTTTCGCGATCATGTGACGGCGTTTCCGGTTGTGCAGGCACGGCTGACCAGCTACCTCGATGCGAACGACGCCGATATCTGGTTGATTACCGGCTCGCCGCAGTCGCTGGTAGAGCAGGTCTATTTTGATACGCCGTGGTTGCCGAGAGTGAACCTGATCGCCACGCAGATCTCTCGTGGTTACGGCGGGTGGGTATTGAGGATGCGCTGTCTGGGGCATGAAAAGGTGGCCCAGCTGGAGATGCGCATTGGCACGCCGCTGCGCCTGTACAGCGGTTACAGTGACAGTAAGCAGGACAACCCGCTGCTCTATTTTTGCCAGCACCGCTGGCGCGTCACGCCTGCGGGTGAACTTCAGCAACTCGAATAGTTTTATCCATAGCGGGTGTGTATAATGCCGCCCGCTTTTCGACTGGAGTATCAACCGTTGTCCAACCCTGAATTCTCACACGAATACTGGATGCGCCATGCGCTCACCCTTGCCCGGCGCGCCTGGGACGAGGGAGAAGTGCCCGTGGGGGCGGTGCTTGTCCATAACAACCAGGTGATTGGAGAGGGGTGGAACCGCCCGATTGGTCGCCACGATCCTACCGCTCACGCAGAAATCATGGCGCTTCGTCAGGGTGGGCTGGTACTGCAAAACTACCGTCTGCTCGACACCACGCTGTACGTCACGCTTGAGCCATGCGTCATGTGTTCCGGCGCGATGGTGCACAGCCGTATCGGTACGCTGGTCTTTGGCGCGCGGGATGAAAAAACCGGTGCTGCGGGCTCGCTGATGGACGTGCTTGGACACCCGGGAATGAACCATCAGGTGAAGACTATCGGTGGGGTGCTTGCACCAGAGTGTTCGGGGCTATTAAGTGATTTCTTTCGAATGCGCCGTCAGCAGAAAAAGCAACAAAAGGCAGAATTGAAGTCGTCGGGCGATTAATTTCGTCCGGTGCCACAACCGGATAGCTTTGCGCCAGCTGTTTCGCCTCTGTCGCCTCTTTTTCCTTCTCCAGCAGATACCCCACCAGGCTAATCTGATATTTACGAATATTTTCCACGTAGGCATAAGCCTCATGCCCGCGCGCATAGCCGTAGGTGAGCTTGTTGTACCACGGCTTCTGGCTCAGGAGCGGCAGACGCTGTTTTACGTCAGACCAGCTGTCGGGGTTGCCTTTTGTTTTTGCCGTCAGGGCCCGGGCGTCGAGCATGTGGGCATAGCCCATGTTGTAGGCGGCCAGCGCGAACCAGATACGCTCCTCTTCCGGCACTGTCTCGGGCACTTTGGCCATCATATCCTGCAGGTAGCGCGCACCGCCGCTGATGCTCTGTTCCGCATCGGTACGATCGGTCAGCCCGAGGCTCTGCGCGGTATTTTTAGTCAGCATCATCAGGCCGCGCACGCCGGTGGGGGAAGTGGCCTGGGTGTCCCAGTGGGACTCCTGATACGAGATAGCCGCCAGCAGTTTCCAGTCAATCTCCTGCGCATATTTTTCGAACAGAGGCTGCAGGTCAGGCAGGACGCTGTCTACCGCGCGCAGGAAGCTGCGGGTGTCAACGTAGTCAAAGTCATCACCATGGCCGAGGTACTTCTCTTCCAGGCGTGCCAGGGTACCGTCTTCATTAATGGTGTTATAAAAATCGAGCATGGCCGCAGAGAGGGTCTGATCGTCATCAAGATGAGTAAACCAGGTCACGGGCTGTTCGTCCGTCACGTCCAGCGCCACGGCGATTTCAGGATGCACGCGCTGGAACAGGCTGATCGCCACGGAGTCGGCGATGGTGTAAGGCAGTTTCTGATCTTTGACCTGGTCCAGCAGCTCCGTTGTGCCGAGTTTAGGGTCGACGGTCCAGCTCAGGTCAGGGTATTTCTTCTCCTTCAGCTCACGCAGATCGTCAATCACCACATGGCCAGGGGCAATCGTCAGCTGTTGAGCGTTGATCGAGGCCAGCGTACGCGGGCGCAGGCTACCGACGCGATAGACCAGCTGCTGTGAAACGGAGTAATAGGTCGGGCCCGGCTGGTAATTCTTGCTGCGCTCGCTGTTGTACACCAGCCCGGCGGCGAGGATATCGGCATCGTTGTTATCCAGGTCATCAAACAGCTGGCTGATGTTCTGGCGCACGGTGATTTTGAGCTTCACGCCAAGGTAATCGGCAAACTGCTGAGCCAGCTCATAATCCAGACCGATGGTTTTGCCGTTGATGTCGCTGTAAATCAGCGGAGAGTTAAGCGTACTGACACGCAGCTCCCCCCGCTCCTGAATGGCGGCGATACGGTTTTCGGCTTTGCCGAACCAGGGGATGGAAGGCCAGAGGGCCACTGCCAACAGCAACGTTACAATGCCGATGAGCAGATAATTAATCTTTAATTTTTTCAATTAGTTAATTCTCTGCGACGCCGGTTGCCTTAGTATGCTGTAGCCATGTTAAAAATAAGGTTTGCCATTGATTGAGCGGCATTTTGCGTAAAGTTACGCCACTTGGCAACAAATTAGAGAGAGAGGTCACATCTATTGTTAAACGATGCCGTCGATTTTATTTCGACGCAAACGGTTTCGTCGACGCTCAGGATTCTCTATAATGACGCCCGTTTTCCCCCCTTGCGCACACTGTAAGCGCCCCGGCGCTTCGAAGACGAGAGACTTATGATGGAAATTCTGCGTGGTTCGCCTGCACTGTCTGCCTTCCGTATTAACAAACTGCTGGCACGTTTTCAGGCAGCCGACCTTCCGGTAAGCAATATTTACGCTGAGTATGTCCATTTTGCTGACCTGAATGCCCCCCTGAATGCAGAGGAGCGCGTACAGCTGGAACGCCTGCTCAAGTATGGCCCAAGTCTGAGCAGCCATACCCCAACCGGTAAACTGATCCTTGCGACGCCTCGTCCAGGCACCATCTCCCCCTGGTCTTCCAAAGCGACTGACATCGCTCACAACTGTGGTCTGAACCAGATTAACCGTCTGGAACGCGGCGTGGCGTATTACGTTGAAGCTTCCACCCTGAGCGACGCCCAGTGGCAGGCGGTGGCCGCAGAGCTGCATGACCGCATGATGGAGAGCGTATTTGCTTCTCTGGATGATGCGCAGAAACTTTTCTCCCACCATCAGCCTGCGCCAGTACAGAGCGTGGATTTGCTGGGGCAGGGCCGTCAGGCGCTGATTGACGCTAACCTGCGTCTCGGCCTGGCACTGGCAGAAGATGAGATTGACTACCTGCAGGATGCGTTCGTTAAGCTGAACCGCAACCCGAACGACATCGAACTCTATATGTTCGCGCAGGCTAACTCTGAGCACTGCCGCCACAAGATTTTCAACGCCGACTGGATTATTGACGGTGAACAGCAGCCGAAGTCGCTGTTCAAAATGATCAAAAACACCATGGAGAAAACCCCTGACCACGTGCTGTCTGCTTATAAAGACAACGCCGCGGTGATGGAAGGTTCCGAGGTGGGCCGCTTCTTCGCCGATCGCGAAGCGGGGCGCTATGACTTCCATCAGGAGCTGGCGCATATCCTGATGAAGGTGGAAACTCACAACCACCCGACGGCGATCTCTCCGTGGCCGGGTGCGGCGACCGGTTCCGGCGGTGAAATCCGTGACGAAGGGGCGACGGGCCGTGGTGCGAAACCAAAAGCGGGCCTGGTCGGTTTCTCTGTTTCTAACCTGCGTATCCCGGGCTTTGAACAGCCGTGGGAAGAAGATTTCGGCAAGCCAGAGCGCATCGTGACCGCGCTGGACATCATGACCGAAGGTCCACTGGGCGGCGCGGCATTCAACAACGAATTTGGTCGTCCTGCGCTGAACGGTTACTTCCGTACCTATGAAGAGAAAGTGGACAGCCACAACGGCGAAGAGCTGCGCGGCTACCACAAACCGATCATGCTGGCGGGCGGGATCGGCAACATTCGCGCCGATCACGTGCAGAAAGGTGAGATCGTCGTCGGTGCGAAGCTGATCGTCCTCGGTGGACCGGCGATGAACATCGGCCTGGGCGGCGGTGCGGCCTCTTCAATGACATCCGGTCAGTCTGACGCCGATCTCGACTTTGCCTCCGTTCAGCGTGACAACCCGGAAATGGAGCGTCGTTGCCAGGAAGTGATCGACCGCTGCTGGCAGCTGGGTGATGCAAACCCAATCCTCTTTATCCACGACGTTGGCGCGGGCGGCCTGTCCAACGCCATGCCGGAGCTGGTGAGTGACGGTGGTCGCGGTGGTCGTTTCAACCTGCGCGACATTCTGAGCGATGAGCCGGGCATGAGCCCGCTGGAGATCTGGTGTAACGAATCTCAGGAGCGTTATGTGCTGGCCGTCGCAGCCGATCAACTGCCGCTGTTTGACGAGCTGTGCCGCCGCGAGCGCGCGCCGTACGCGGTAATCGGTGAGGCGACCGAAGAGAAACATCTGACCCTGAGCGATACCCATTTCGACAACCAGCCAATTGATCTGCCGCTGGACGTGCTGCTCGGCAAAACGCCGAAGATGACCCGCGACGTGCAGACTCGCAAAGCGGCGGGCAACGCGCTGGATCGTCAGGGTATTACCGTAGCAGACGCGGTGAATCGCGTGCTGCACCTGCCTGCAGTGGCAGAGAAAACTTTCCTGGTCACCATCGGCGACCGTACCGTGACCGGTATGGTCTCGCGCGATCAGATGGTGGGGCCATGGCAGATCCCGGTGGCGAACTGCGCCGTGACCACCGCGAGCCTCGACAGCTACTACGGTGAAGCGATGGCGCTGGGCGAACGTACCCCGGTAGCGCTGCTGGACTTCGCGGCCTCTGCTCGTCTGGCCGTCGGTGAAGCACTGACCAACATCGCCGCGACCCAGATTGGCGATATCAAACGTATCAAACTGTCCGCGAACTGGATGGCCGCTGCCGGTCACCCGGGCGAAGACGCGGGCCTGTACGAAGCTGTGAAAGCGGTGGGTGAAGAGCTCTGTCCTGCGCTCGGCCTGACCATTCCAGTGGGTAAAGACTCCATGTCGATGAAAACCCGCTGGCAGGAAGGCAACGAGCAGCGCGAAATGACTTCGCCGCTGTCGCTGATCATCTCCGCGTTTGCCCGTGTGGAAGACGTGCGCCATACCGTGACTCCACAGCTCTCGACCGAAGACAACGCCCTGCTGCTGATTGACCTGGGTAAAGGTCACAACGCGCTGGGTGCCACCGCGCTGGCACAGGTTTACCGTCAGCTGGGTGATAAACCGGCGGACGTGCGTGATGTGGCCCAGTTAAAAGGCTTCTACGACGCCATTCAGGCGCTGGTGGCGCAGCGTAAACTGCTGGCCTACCACGACCGTTCCGACGGCGGCCTGCTGGTGACCCTGGCGGAGATGGCCTTCACCGGACATTGCGGTGTTGAAGCGAACATCGCGACGCTTGGAGAAGATCGTCTGGCGGCACTGTTTAACGAAGAACTCGGCGCGGTGATTCAGGTGCGCGCGGCCGATCGTGACGCGGTTGAAGCTCTGCTGGCTCAGCACGGCCTGGCAGACTGCGTACACTACCTGGGTAAAGCCGTTCAGGGTGACCGTTTCGTCATTGAAGCGGATGGCCATGCGGTGTTCAGCGAAAGCCGCACCACGCTGCGTATGTGGTGGGCGGAAACCACCTGGCAGATGCAGCGCCTGCGTGATAACCCGGACTGTGCCGATCAGGAACACAACGCCAAGGCCAACGACAACGATCCTGGCCTGAACGTGAAGCTCTCCTTCGACATCAACGAAGACATCGCTGCACCGTACATTGCGACCGGCGCGCGTCCGAAAGTCGCCGTGCTGCGTGAGCAGGGCGTCAACTCCCACGTTGAGATGGCTGCGGCCTTCCACCGTGCGGGCTTTGATGCCATCGACGTCCATATGAGTGACCTGCTGGCAGGTCGCACCGGTCTGGAAGATTTCCATGCGCTGGTGGCGTGCGGCGGTTTCTCCTACGGTGACGTGCTGGGTGCCGGTGAAGGCTGGGCGAAGTCCATTCTCTTCAACAACCGCGTGCGCGATGAGTTCGAAAGCTTCTTCCATCGTCCGCAAACCCTGGCGCTTGGCGTGTGTAACGGCTGCCAGATGATGTCTAACCTGCGCGAGCTGATCCCGGGCAGTGAAGCGTGGCCACGCTTTGTGCGTAACCAGTCCGACCGCTTTGAAGCACGTTTCAGCTTGGTCGAAGTGACTCAAAGCCCGTCTCTGCTGCTGCAGGGAATGGTAGGGTCGCAGATGCCAATCGCCGTTTCTCACGGTGAAGGTCAGGTAGAAGTGCGTGATGCTGCCCATCTGGCTCAGCTTGAGAGCAAAGGACTGGTGGCGCTGCGCTTTGTCGATAACTTCGGCAAGGTGACGGAAACCTATCCGGCTAACCCGAACGGCTCGGTGAACGGGATCACGGCGGTCACCAGCGAAAGTGGCCGTGCTACCATCATGATGCCACACCCTGAGCGCGTGTTCCGCACCGTGAGCAACTCCTGGCACCCGGAAAACTGGGGTGAGGACAGCCCGTGGATGCGTATCTTCCGCAACGCACGTAAACAGTTGGGTTAATCGATATTGCCCTTTAAAGCCCGGTACGCGAAAGCGCTACCGGGCTTTTTTATGTGTGTCGCAATTTCGCGACAGACCCGTCATGCCACTGTCTCCAAAAGGAGACATTTAACTCATTGATTTATATATGGCAGGGGCGGTTCCCGTTAAGGTGTTGCTGATTAGCGACACTTAGCCTGGAAATCATTCAGCGAGCAATTAACGGTGGAAACCCATAAATTATATAAATATCAATGCGATAATATATTTATTTGCATTCTGGCACATCTATTGCATAATATTAATCAGTGGCTCATTCACCTTCTTATGTCAGCCCCTTCGGGACGTGCTACATAAACTTCGAATGACGCACAAAAAGGTGCCTGCCGTCCAACTACTGATCATAGCGTTGCTTTATCAGGACAGGGCGAAACGTCGAGTTAGGCACCGCCTCATTCTATGACAAAGCCGGGTTTTTACCCGGCTTTGTTGTATCTGAAGGGCAGACTCAGTTACGCTCTCCTCAAACCCATTCAAAGAGAGTAATGCGTTGAAACGCTGGCCCGTTTTCCCCCGTTCCCTGCGTCAACTCGTAATGATGGCCTTTTTGCTGATCCTGCTGCCTTTACTGATCCTGGCCTGGCAGGCGTGGCAAAGCCTGAACGCGCTCAGTGCTCAGGCGGCACTGACTAACCGCACGACGCTCATTGACGCCAGACGCAGTGAAGCGATGACCAACGCCGCGCTGGAGATGGAGCGTAGCTATCGTCAGTATTGCGTGCTTGACGATCGCACGCTGGAAAAGGTCTACCAGAATCAGCGTAAACGCTATAGCGAGATGCTGGATGCGCATGCCGGCGTGTTGCCGGACGATAAGCTCTACCAGGCATTACGTCAGGATTTGAACGATCTGGCCCAGCTGCAGTGTAAGAACAGTGGCCCTGATGCCGCAGCCGCCGCGCGCCTTGAAGCCTTTGCCAATGCCAATGCTGAGATGGTGCAGTCTACCCGTGCGGTGATTTTCTCTCGCGGTCAGCAACTGCAGCAGGAGATTGCCGAACGCGGTCAGTTCTTTGGCTGGCAGGCGCTGGTGCTGTTCCTGGTCAGCCTCGCGCTGGTGTTACTTTTTACCCGAATGATCATCGGCCCGGTGAAGGGCATCCAGCGGATGATCAATCGTCTGGGAGAGGGGAAATCACTGGGCGATACGGTGGCCTTTAAAGGCCCGCGCGAGTTGCGTTCCGTGGGGCAGCGGATTATCTGGCTTTCGGAGCGCCTGTCGTGGCTGGAATCCCAGCGTCATCAGTTTTTACGTCATATTTCCCACGAGCTTAAAACGCCGCTGGCCAGCATGCGCGAAGGCACGGAATTGCTGGCAGACGAAGTGGCGGGGCCGCTGACGGTGGAGCAGAAAGAGATTGTTGAGATCCTCGACGCCAGTAGCCGCAATCTGCAGAAATTAATTGAGCAACTGCTCGATTACAACCGCAAGCTGGCGGATGGGGCGGTCGTCCTCGAAAATGTCGAGATTGAGCCGCTGGTGGATATGGTGATCTCTGCCCACAGCTTGCCTGCAAGAGCTAAAATGATGCATACCGGGGTGACGCTGAATGAGCCAACCTGCCAGGCTGAACCGATGTTATTGATGAGCGTTCTGGATAATCTTTATTCCAATGCGGTGCACTATGGTACTGAATCCGGTAACATTTATATCCGAAGCTATACGAATGGTTCACGGGTCTTTATTGATGTCGCCAACACCGGCACCCCGATCCCCGATGACGAAAGAGAGATGATATTTGAACCCTTCTTCCAGGGAAGTCATCAGCGAAAAGGTGCGGTTAAAGGAAGCGGTCTGGGGTTAAGTATCGCCCGGGACTGTATACGACGCATGCAGGGGGAGCTAAACATTGTCACGGATGAACGTTCCGATGTTTGCTTCCGTATCGAACTGCCCCTGAGCCGGAAAAACCAATAAAATGAAGCTATGTCTGGTGAGTATGTCACACGTCTTTTTCCGCGCCATACGCGCGGTGTTTTCCCGTAAAACGTTGCGCCTGAGTCTGCCTTGTTTATTGCTGGCGGGGTGTGTTTCCCATGTGCCAAAAAGTGCCATTAGCGATAAACAGGAAGATAAATGGCCAGAGAATCAGCTGGCAGATTTTCTCTCAACCCGCTGCGACGACATCTGGAACCTGTCGGGGCATGACGTCGAAACCAATCCTCTGTTCTGGCTACGCGGAATAGACTGCGCGCAGCGTCTGGCTCCGGTTGAAGCCCGCTCAAAAGCGGCGATGCTGGACGACGATACCTGGCAGGACGCCTTCAAGCGCGGAATATTGCTTGGGGATGCCAAAATTACCCCTGTCGAACGACGCACGAACGTCACGCGGCTCGACACCTTTGTGGCATATCTTCCCGCTCAGGTACGCCCTGTTTATCAGCTCTGGCGCGATGGGCAGACATTACAACTTCAGCTGTCTGAAGAGCGCTCCCGTTACAGCAAGCTGCAACAGTCAACCGACAGCGAGCTGGATACCCTGCGTCAGCAGCAACAACATTTGCGTACGCAACTGGATACCACGACCCGTAAGCTGGAGAACCTGACCGATATCGAAAGACAGCTCTCGTCGCGTAAATATCAGCCTGGGAGTTCATCCGCTGTACCGGACAGCGATACACCGAAACAAGAGGATGTGAAGCATGACGAGCCGTAAACCTGCCCATCTCCTGCTGGTGGATGACGATCCCGGTTTGCTCAAGTTGTTGGGAATGCGTCTGGTCAGTGAAGGCTACAGCGTCGTGACGGCTGAAAGCGGGCTGGAGGGGCTCAAAATTCTCGCCCGGGAGAAAATTGACCTGGTGATAAGCGACCTGCGGATGGATGAAATGGATGGCCTGCAGTTGTTCGCGGAGATCCAAAAGCAGCAGCCGGGCATGCCGGTGATTATCCTGACGGCGCACGGCTCGATCCCGGATGCCGTCGCGGCGACACAGCAGGGGGTTTTCAGCTTCCTGACCAAGCCGGTGGACAAAGACGCGCTGTATAAGGCCATCGACAGTGCGCTGGAACATGCTGCCCCGTCGAGCGATGAGGCGTGGCGGGAGCCGATTGTCACGCGTAGCCCCATCATGCTGCGTCTGCTGGAACAGGCCCGGATGGTGGCGCAGTCTGACGTCAGCGTCCTGATTAACGGGCAGAGTGGCACCGGGAAAGAGATCCTGGCACAGGCCATCCATAATGCCAGCCCACGCAGCAAAAACGCCTTTATTGCCATTAACTGCGGCGCACTGCCGGAACAACTGCTCGAATCTGAACTCTTCGGCCACGCCCGCGGTGCGTTCACCGGTGCAGTCAGCAGCCGGGAAGGCCTATTCCAGGCGGCGGAAGGCGGTACGCTTTTCCTGGACGAGATTGGCGACATGCCTGCACCGCTGCAGGTCAAATTACTGCGCGTGCTGCAGGAGCGAAAAGTGCGCCCGTTGGGCAGCAACCGCGATATCGACATTAACGTGCGCATCATCTCCGCCACGCACCGTGATTTACCAAAGGTAATGGCGCGCAATGAGTTTCGTGAAGATCTTTACTACCGCCTGAACGTCGTGAACCTGAAAATTCCGGCGCTGGCCGAGCGTGCGGAAGATATCCCTTTGCTGGCGAATCACCTGCTGCGCCAGTCTGCGGATCGCCACAAACCGTTTGTGCGGGCGTTTTCCACCGATGCGATGAAGCGGCTGATGGCCGCAAGCTGGCCGGGAAACGTGCGCCAGCTGGTCAACGTGATAGAGCAGTGCGTGGCGCTGACGTCGTCACCTGTCATCAGTGACGCGCTGGTGGAGCAGGCGCTGGAAGGCGAGAACACAGCACTGCCGACGTTTGCCGAAGCGCGTAACCAGTTCGAGCTAAACTATCTGCGTAAGCTGTTGCAGATCACCAAAGGTAACGTGACCCACGCGGCACGCATGGCCGGACGCAACCGCACCGAGTTCTATAAGCTGCTGTCACGCCATGAGCTGGAAGCCAACGATTTTAAAGAGTAGTACCGCAAACTTCGAATGAATATGATACTGTGAGCAATCGATTACGACGCGGCTTACAGGCAAGAGTTTAAGGACCCACCATGAAAAAGATTGATGCGATTATTAAACCTTTCAAACTGGATGATGTACGTGAAGCGCTGGCGGAAGTGGGCATCACCGGTATGACCGTGACCGAAGTGAAAGGTTTTGGTCGTCAGAAGGGCCACACCGAGCTTTACCGTGGTGCAGAGTACATGGTGGACTTTCTGCCGAAAGTGAAAATTGAAATCGTGGTAAGCGACGATATTGTCGATACCTGTGTGGATACCATTATTCGTACGGCACAGACGGGTAAAATTGGCGACGGTAAAATCTTCGTCTTTGACGTGGCGCGTGTCATCCGTATCCGTACCGGCGAAGAAGACGACGCCGCGATTTAACATTGCCAGCGGTTTTGCAGACCGGGTCAGGCGCAGCCGCCATCCGGCAAAAAAAGCCCCTCGTTCGAGGGGCTTTTGTATTACAGCACTTTATGCGGTCCAAAACATTCGTAATGGATGTTGTCTTTATTGACGCCCAGTTCAACCAGCTGCTTCGCGGCATACTGCATAAACGCCACCGGACCGCAGACGTAGAACTGCATCTCCGGCGCGCTGAACACACCTTCATGCTGGCGTAAATCCATCAACCCTTCGCTGTCAAAGCGGGCCGCTGTACGATCGGCATCCGTTGGCAAACGATACCAGGTGTGTGCGGTGAAACGCGGCAGGGTAGCACCCAGCGTTTTCACCTCATCAGCAAAGGCGTGCACATCCCCGTTTTCAGCGGCGTGGAACCAGTTAACCTGCGCGCTGTGGCTGGATTTCGCCAGCGTGTCCAGCATCGCCAGCATTGGCGTTTGACCCACACCCGCAGAGATCAGCGTCACCGGGGTATTTGCCTCAACGGCCATAAAGAAATCGCCCGCCGGCGCAGCCAGATGAACCACGTCGCCCACGCTGGCTTCGTTATGCAGCCAGCTGGAAACCTGACCGCCGTCCTCGCGTTTCACCGCAATACGGTAGCCTTTGCCGTTTGGCTTACGGGTGAGGGAGTACTGGCGGATCTCCTGATGCGGGAAACCTTCAGGCTTCAGCCAGACGCCGAGATACTGCCCCGGCTGATAATCGGCAACGGGTTGACCATCCACCGGCTCGAACTCAAAACTGGTAATCAGCGCGCTACGCGGCGTTTTCTCAACAATGCGGAAGGCGCGGGTCCCTTCCCAGCCACCGTTCTTGCTGGCGTTTTCGCTGTAGATCTGCGCTTCTCGGTTGATAAAGACGTTTGCCAGCACGCCGTAAGCTTTGCCCCATGCGTCCAGTACCTCCTGGCCCGGGCTGAACATCTCGTCCAGCGTCGCCAGCAGGTGACCGCCCACAATGTTGTACTGCTCGGGTTTGATCTGGAAGCTGGTATGCTTCTGCGCGATTTTCTCCACCGCAGGCAGCAGGGCTGGCAGATTTTCTATGTTGCTGGCGTAGGCCGCGATGGCATTGAAAAGCGCTTCCCGCTGATCGCCGTTACGCTGGTTACTCATGTTGAAAATCTCTTTCAACTCCGGGTTGTGCGCGAACATGCGGTCGTAGAAATGAGCGGTGAGCTTAGGGCCTGTCTCCACCAGCAGGGGAATGGTGGCTTTAACGGTAGCGATGGTTTGAGCGTCGAGCATGAGCGCGTCCTTCTGATGTGAACTTAATGATGTATTTTAAATGCATCTTATAAAAATAACCCTGCGATGTAAATGGTTCTTTGCAAGATGAAATATATGCATCACAAACCTGAAAAGAAATCCGTTGAAAATGACGAGGGCTTTATTCCTCAAACCCTTGCGTGGCGTGAAGGAAAACGTTTGCGTAAAATCGTTTGTCAAGACCTGTTATCACAGAACTATTCAGTTATACTGTTGCCCGTCGTCCAACAGGACTGCCTTTTCAGGCCAAATTTTACTTGTTAGCTGAGTCAGGAGATGCGGATGTTAAAGCGTGAAATGAACATTGCCGATTATGATGCCGAACTGTGGCAGGCTATGGAGCAGGAAAAAGTACGTCAGGAAGAGCACATCGAACTGATCGCCTCCGAGAACTACACCAGCCCGCGCGTCATGCAGGCGCAGGGTTCTCAGCTGACCAACAAATATGCTGAAGGTTATCCGGGCAAGCGCTACTACGGCGGTTGCGAGTACGTTGATATCGTTGAGCAACTGGCGATTGACCGTGCGAAAGAACTCTTTGGCGCTGACTACGCTAACGTCCAGCCGCACTCCGGCTCTCAGGCAAACTTCGCGGTCTACACCGCGCTGCTGCAGCCGGGCGATACCGTTCTGGGTATGAACCTGGCGCAGGGCGGTCACCTGACTCACGGCTCCCCGGTAAACTTCTCTGGCAAATTGTACAACATCATCCCTTACGGTATTGATGAGTCAGGCAAAATTGACTACGAAGACATGGCGAAGCAGGCTAAAGAGCACAAGCCGAAGATGATCATCGGTGGTTTCTCTGCTTACTCCGGTATCGTTGACTGGGCAAAAATGCGTGAAATCGCAGACAGCATCGGTGCTTACCTGTTCGTGGATATGGCGCACGTTGCCGGTCTTATCGCCGCGGGCGTTTACCCGAACCCGGTTCCTCATGCTCACGTTGTGACCACCACCACGCACAAAACCCTGGCGGGTCCACGCGGTGGCCTGATCCTGGCGAAAGGCGGCGATGAAGAGCTGTACAAAAAACTGAACTCCGCTGTGTTCCCAAGCGCACAGGGCGGCCCGCTGATGCACGTGATCGCGGCAAAAGCTGTCGCGCTGAAAGAAGCGATGGAGCCAGAGTTCAAAGTCTACCAGCAGCAGGTTGCCAAAAACGCCAAAGCGATGGTGGAAGTGTTCCTGAACCGTGGTTACAAAGTGGTGTCCGGCGGTACTGAAAACCACCTGTTCCTGCTGGATCTGGTTGATAAGAACCTGACCGGTAAAGAAGCTGACGCCGCTCTGGGCCGCGCCAACATCACCGTGAACAAAAACAGCGTACCAAACGATCCGAAGAGTCCGTTCGTGACCTCCGGTATCCGTATCGGTTCTCCGGCTGTTACTCGCCGCGGTTTCAAAGAAGCGGAAGTGAAAGAGCTGGCTGGCTGGATGTGTGACGTTCTGGACAACATCAATGACGAAGCGGTTATTGAGCGCGTAAAAGCGAAAGTTCTGGATATCTGCGCACGCTTCCCGGTATACGCATAATTCTTCTGCTTAGCAGAAATAAAAAGGCCGCGTTCGCGGCCTTTTTTTATGTCTTAACGTCGGTCGAGGGATATTGCTCCCGGTCCCACAATGGCCAGCAGGATAAATGCGCCCGCAATACTGACGTTCTTGTAGAAATTAATCATATTCGGCACAACCGCATCCCCGGTCATGTCCCAGTAATGGTGACCAATAACTGCCGTGCCCAGCGTGTAGAACACAAACAATACGGCGAGAGGTCGGGTGAAAAAGCCCAGCACGATCAGGATGGCGGCAGGGACTTCCATCACCACGGCGATAATGGCCGCCAGCATGGGCATTGGCGCGCCAAGCGACGTCATATATTGTACGGTGCCGTTAAACCCCGTCAGTTTTGGATAGCCGAAGATAATAAAGAGTACGACAAGCGCGATACGGGCAATCAACAACAACAGGTGGCGTGACTGACCGAAATCGAAATAGCGAAGTGAGTTCATGGCAGAAAACCTCTGCAAGTGGAGTAATTTAAACGTAATACACATTTTCGTTCCCTGCCATAAGCCAGACGACTGCACTGAATGTTAATTTTTCGTTAATTTATAGCAGGCTATCTACTTGCTTAATTTTTATATTCTCGCCAGACTATGGCCTCCATTTCGGGAGGGATTCATGGTCTTGCATTCCACGCGCTGGCTGGCGCTCAGCTATTTCACCTATTTCTTTAGTTACGGTATTTTTCTGCCTTTCTGGAGCGTCTGGCTCAAGGGAATTGGCCTTACTCCGGAAACCATCGGTGTCCTGCTGGGGGCGGGGCTGGTGGCGCGTTTCCTTGGCAGCCTGCTGATTGCACCGCGCGTCAGCGATCCCTCCTTACTCATCAAAGCGGTGCGTATTCTTGCCTTGTTAACGCTGGTCTTTGTGGCCTGCTTCTGGGTCAGCCATCAGTTTGCCTGGCTGATGGTGGTGATGGTCGGCTTTAACCTGTTCTTCTCCCCGCTGGTTCCCCTGACGGACGCCCTGGCAAACACCTGGCAAAAGCAGATCACCATGGACTACGGTCGCGTGCGCCTGTGGGGCTCCATTGCGTTTGTGATTGGCTCTGCGCTGGTGGGGAAACTGGTCAGCCTTTACGATTACCACGCCATTCTGGCCCTGCTAAGCATCGGTATCGCCTCGATGTTGCTGGGCATGCTGCTGCGACCGTCAGTCATGCCGCAAGGCGAAAGTCGCCATCAGGAAAGCGCAGGTTGGCCCGCCTGGCGAAGCCTGGTGGCGCAAAGCTGGCGTTTTCTGGCCTGCGTCTGCCTGCTTCAGGGGGCGCATGCGGCGTATTACGGCTTCAGCGCCATTTACTGGCAGGGCGCCGGTTACTCTGCCTCTGCCGTGGGCTACCTGTGGTCGCTTGGCGTAGTGGCCGAAGTGATTATCTTTGCGCTCAGCAAGAAACTGTTTCGCCGCTTCGGCGCGCGCGACCTGCTGCTGCTCTCCGCCGTGTGTGGCGTGGCGCGGTGGGGCATTATGGGCTGGACGACCGAACTGCCCTGGCTGATCGTGGCGCAAATTCTGCACTGCGGCACCTTTACCGTCTGCCATCTGGCGGCCATGCGCTATATCGCCGCGCGTGAAGGCGGGGATGTGATTCGCTTGCAGGCGGTCTATTCTGCGGTGGCGATGGGCGGCAGCATTGCCGTGATGACGGTCTTTGCGGGCTTCCTGTATCAACATCTGGGACACGGCGTGTTCTGGGTAATGGCACTGGTCGCGCTACCGGCGATGTTTATTCGCCCGAAAGTGGCCGCGCGCGCCTGACTACGATTCCAGCATAGCGCGAATATGTTCTTGCTGCTGTGCGTTTAGCGATTCCACGGCGTGGATCAGCGGCGGCGAGAACAGGGGCAGGGCGGTGGGGTAAGGAGTAATAACCAGCGCCGCTTCGCGCGGAGCCCCCTCTTTCTGAAAAGCCTGCAGCGTCAGATAACGAATATTGAGCGGCAGCAGCGTTAGTTCGCGTAGCTGCTGTTCAATCACCTCTTCACAGGATTTGTCCTCTCCGGTTAATAACACCACCTGTTTTTCGTGCAGATCGGTCTCCTGCATCAGCCAGGCACCAAAAATCACCGCCACCAGACTCATCTCTTCATCAGAAAAACGCAGGCCAAACTCCACCTCCAGCTCAAACAACGCCTCCTTGGTGGTGCGTAACAGACGGGGATAAAGGCGATGGATCTCTTCTGGCAGGCTGTTGTCGATGCCGATCTCAAACAGCGACCGGTCCAGCGCCTGTGCCAGATGAACGTAGAGCTGATCGGTCAGCCCTTGTTCATCGCTGAAGTTCATTCCTGTCTGGGCGCGAAAACGGGCAATCATCCGCACGATGGCCCGGCGCAGACGCTGATCCTGCTGATGTTTATCGAGCACCGGATCGGGCGTGCGCAGCATCATAAACAGCAGCGCGAGGAACAATTGTTCGTCGCTGTGGGTGCCCTGCGGCACGCGGCGTTTCCAGTGACGCACAATTTCCTGCGCCGTAAAGTATTCCCCTCGCGACTGTGTCCAGTTGCGCTGAACGGGGGAAAACTGCGGCGTATTGCCCAGGTGATGCTGGATCAGACAATACTGCAAGAAGAGCTGTAAAAACTGCACGTCACGGCAGTCAAAGGGGCGCTGTAGCTTTCGGGAACAGAAGCTGATCAACGCCCGCAGATTCGTATCGTCATAAAGCGGACGCGCGATGCCCTGCTGTTTAAGCGCGGTTTTAAGCGCCGGGGTAAACTGTTGCGAAACAAAATGTGGGCACAGGCGGAGCGCCCTGCGCAGCCAGTGCAGCAGACATAAACGCTGATTCAGGACCGTACCTTCAATCCGGTAGCTGCCGTCATGGTGCGTGACAATGTCCAGCCGGTGATAGCGCTGGATTTCATCGCGCGTCTCGGCTATATCTTGCCGTGCCATGGCGTCGTCCACGCCGTTGGTTGCGATTATGCTCTGTGCGGTGACGGCAGCATCGGGCAGGTAAAGCATCAAAAGCACCTGGCAGCGGCGCTGCGAACTGGAAAGCACAGATGGAATTTCAAGCGTTGTCATCATCTGTTGGGTATCCAGTGTGAATGTCTGGTAAGAATAGCTAAAGGATCGACGCTGAAAAGCGTACCGGCAGCCCTTTCACTCAGGATTGCTGGCGAACATCACAGAATTTTTGACGTGAGGAATTGATGCAAACAGTTAAACACAGCGCGATGGCGTTATTTTTGGCGGTTATCACTTTCACCGCCGGCGCGCATCCTCACAGTTTTATCAGTCTCAAAACCGAGCTGGTGACTGACGGAACCCAGTTGAGCGGCCTGAAAATGCGCTGGACGATGGATGAAATCACCTCGGCCGATCTCCTGTATGACGCGGGAAATGCAAAGCCAGGCGATGAGATCTGGAAAAAGCTGGCGGCGGAGGTCATGGCCAACGTGCTGGGACAGCACTACTTCACCGAGTTCTGGCATAACGGACAAAAGGTGAAGTTTATGAATCGCCCGACGGAGTACGGCATGTCGCGCGACGGTCATCAGGCGGTGCTGACGTTTGTTCTCCCGCTGGCGCATCCTCAGCCGCTGGCAGGACAGACGTATACCTTTTCCACCTTCGACCCCACCTATTACGTCGATATGAGCTATGCGAAGGAGAGTGACGTGACGCTACCGACTACCCTGCAAAAATCCTGCAAACTCGCTGTTCATACGCCAAAACCCAGCGAAGAGACGCTCAACTTCGCCGTCTCTCTGGATAAAGAGGATGCCCCTCCTGAAGATATGGAACTGGGTAAACAATTTGCACAGCAGGTGACGTTACAATGTCAGTGATCGCCTCTTCCGCCCGCAAACCACGTCGCTGGCTTCATCTCTGGCCGCTGGCGCTCTTTTTATTGTTGGCCGTGTGCGGCGCGCTGTGGTTAAGGCAGGCCTGGCCGCAGGTGATGATGAAAAGCATTCTCTGGCAGCGTGACGTTAACCAGCAGATGAGCGGGTTACTCAAGGCGGTGGCGGATAACCCGACAAAAGCAGGTGGTTCCCTGCTGGCATTCAGTTTTGTCTACGGGGTGCTGCATGCGCTGGGGCCGGGGCACGGCAAGATTGTGATCGCTACCTGGCTTGCCACGCATCCCTCGAAGCTGAAATCGAGCATCGGTCTGACGCTGGCCTCTTCGCTGCTGCAGGGCGGCGTCGCTATCGGGCTGGTAGTGGTCGTCCTCTCGCTGTTACAGCTTCCCGCTCGTCAGCTGCACCTGAGCAGTTTCTGGCTGGAGAAGGGAAGTTATGCGCTGGTGGGCGTGCTGGGGGTGATTCTCTGCTGGCGGGCGCTGAAAAAACTGCGCGTCCTGCTGCAAAAGCCAACCTTCAAATCCTTTACGCCACATCATGTCCATGATGCCCACTGCGGCTGCGGACATCAGCATCTGCCTACGCAGGCGCAGTTGCAGAGCGGCGACGACTGGCGTGCGCGGGTGATGATTGTTCTTTCAATGGGGATGCGACCATGTTCAGGCGCGATCATGGTGCTGCTGTTCAGCAAAGTGATTGGCGTATTCGGCTGGGGCATGCTCTCTGCGCTGGCTATGGCGGCAGGAACGTCCCTGACCATTTCGTCACTGGCATTACTGGTTCACAGCTTCCGTCAACTGGCGGTAAAACTCAGCGGCAATAAGACGCCGGTGCTGTGGCGACAGGTAGGCTGGACGACGCTCGCGCTGGCGGGCGGGGTGATTCTGCTGGTAGCGGCGGTGACGATGTGGATGAGTGCGGTGCCGGTGGGAAGGGGATTGCGACCGTTTTAGTAGGGTGCGGTCTGATGTCCTCACCCTGACCCTCTCCCACAGGGAGAGGGAATTACCGGGATTAACGCTTCAGTGCATCGCTCAGTTCATCACGCATGTTTGCCAGCATGGCTTTAACAACGCGTGGGTTACCTGCAACGATGTTGCCGGTAGACATATAGTTATGGCCGCCGGTGAAATCGCATACCAGTGCGCCTGCTTCACGCGCGATCAGCTCGCCCGCAGCAAAGTCCCACGGCTTAAGCGCCAGTTCGAAGTAACCGTCAACGCGGCCGGTCGCCACGTAGGCCAGATCCAACGCGGCAGAGCCGGTGCGACGGAAGTCCGCGCATTCGGTGAACAGTTTGCCGAGGATATTCATGTAGGTGGTTGCGTGCTGTTTCGCCTTGAACGGGAAACCGGTCGCCAGAATGGTGCCGTCCAGATCGCGTGCATTGCTGCAGCGCAGACGGTAACCGTTCAGCTGCGCGCCCTGACCGCGGGTAGCGGTGAACAGTTCGTTACGCATTGGATCATAAACAACGGCGACTTCAGTACGGCCTTTAATGCGTACTGCGATAGACACAGAGAAGTGTGGCAGGCGTTTAACGAAGTTGGTGGTGCCATCCAGTGGATCGATAACCCATTGAACATCCTGATCGGTACCTTCATGTTCACCGCTTTCTTCGGTGATGATGGTGTGCTGTGGGTAAGATTTGCGGATCGTTTCGATAATAATCGCTTCTGCGGCTTTATCGACGTTAGTCACGAAATCATTGCTGCCTTTCTGGCTGGTTTCTACGGAGTCTGGCGTTTCGTAGTGTTTGGCAATTACATTACCCGCCTTGCGCGCTGCGCGCACGGCGATGGTCAGCATCGGATGCATCGGTCTCTCTCACTGGATGTTAAAGAACAGGAAAATCGGCGCAGAGTATAGCAGCGGGATCGGAATATGTCTCTCGTTTATGATAATATGCCCGAATATTCTTTAGACACTGAATTCAGACATCCAAAACTATGCTGCAAAACATTCGAATCGTGCTGGTCGAAACATCGCATACCGGCAATATGGGCTCCGTTGCCCGCGCTATGAAAACCATGGGCTTAACGAATCTGTGGCTGGTTAATCCGCTGGTGAAACCGGACTCTCAGGCCATCGCACTGGCCGCCGGTGCCAGCGACGTGATTGGCAACGCGCAAATTGTTGATACCCTGGACGAAGCGCTGGCGGGTTGCAGTCTGGTCGTCGGTACCAGCGCGCGTTCCCGTACGCTGCCGTGGCCAATGCTGGACCCTCGCGAATGCGGCCTGAAAAGTGTCTCAGAAGCGGAACAGGCGCCTGTGGCGCTGGTGTTTGGGCGTGAGCGCGTCGGCCTGACCAATGACGAACTGCAGAAGTGCCATTACCACGTCGCGATTGCGGCGAACCCGGAATACAGCTCGCTGAACCTGGCGATGGCGGTACAGGTCATTGCCTACGAAGTGCGGATGGCCTGGCTGGCGACCCAGGAGAAAGTGGCAGAACCGAAAGAAGAGACCGCCTATCCGCTGGTGGACGATCTGGAGCGCTTCTATGGTCACCTGGAGCAGACGCTGCTCTCTACCGGTTTTATCCGCGAAGGCCATCCGGGGCAGGTGATGAATAAGCTGCGTCGTCTGTTCACCCGTGCGCGCCCGGAAAGCCAGGAGCTGAACATCCTGCGTGGAATTCTGGCGTCGATTGAGCAGAAGAATAAAGAGTAGTGTCGTCTGTTCGCCGGGTGGCGCTGCGCTTACCCGGCCTACAAAACCCGTAGGCCCGTGCAAGCGCAGCGCCGCCGGGCAAAAGAATACGGCACGGAAGGTTAAATACCTGACTAAAACAGTCAAGTAAATAGTTGACCAATTTAGTCAGGAATGTCAGACTTGGCCCTGCTATGCAATACCCCATTTTACTATAAAAAACCCCGGGCAGGGGCGAGTTTGAGGTTAAGTAAGACATGAGACTGACATCTAAAGGGCGTTATGCCGTAACCGCGATGCTGGACGTTGCGCTCAACTCCGAAGCGGGCCCGGTTCCGTTGGCTGATATTTCTGAACGACAAGGGATCTCCCTCTCTTATCTGGAACAGCTGTTCTCCAGACTGCGTAAAAATGGACTGGTTTCCAGCGTTCGTGGCCCAGGCGGCGGTTATCTGCTGGGTAAAGACGCGGGCAGTATTGCGGTTGGCGAAGTCATTAGTGCGGTTGACGAATCCGTTGACGCGACCCGTTGCCAGGGGAAAGGTGGCTGCCAGGGCGGCGATAAGTGCCTGACCCACGCTCTGTGGCGCGATCTGAGCGACCGCCTGACCGGCTTCCTGAACAACATCACCCTCGGTGAACTGGTGAATAACCAGGAAGTTCTGGATGTATCGGGCCGTCAGCACAGCCAGGAATCTCAACGCAGCACCCGCGCGCAGGACGCTATCGACGTTAAATTACGCGCGTAATAAAAAGATAAGTATTTCAGAATCAGGCCGGGGCGAAGCTGCCCCGTGTACTCGGTCGTACATCCAGCCGGTTGCCTGATTCCTTGCATTGAAGCGATGTACGGAGTTTATAGAGCAATGAAATTACCGATTTATCTCGACTACTCCGCAACCACGCCGGTGGACCCGCGTGTTGCCGAGAAAATGATGCAGTGTCTGACCCTGGACGGAAACTTTGGTAACCCAGCTTCCCGTTCACACCGTTTTGGCTGGCATGCTGAAGAGGCGGTGGATATCGCCCGTAATCAGATTGCTGACCTGGTGGGTGCCGACCCGCGTGAGATTGTGTTCACCTCCGGTGCGACCGAATCCGACAACCTGGCGATCAAAGGTGCAGCCAACTTTTATCAGAAAAAAGGCAAGCACATCATCACCAGCAAAACCGAACATAAAGCTGTGCTGGACACCTGCCGTCAGCTCGAGCGTGAAGGCTTTGAAGTCACTTACCTGGCGCCACATAGCAACGGTATTATTGACCTGAAAGAGCTCGAAGCGGCGATGCGTGATGACACCATCCTGGTTTCCATCATGCATGTAAACAACGAAATCGGCGTGGTGCAGGATATCGCGACCATCGGCGAAATGTGCCGTGCGCGCGGCATCATCTATCACGTTGATGCGACTCAGAGCGTGGGCAAACTGCCTATCGACCTGAGCCAGCTGAAAGTCGACCTGATGTCCTTCTCCGGCCACAAAATCTATGGCCCGAAAGGTATCGGCGCGCTGTACGTTCGTCGTAAACCGCGTATCCGCATTGAAGCGCAGATGCACGGTGGCGGTCATGAGCGCGGCATGCGTTCCGGTACGCTGCCTGTTCACCAGATCGTGGGCATGGGCGAAGCTTACCGCATTGCGAAAGAAGAGATGGAAACCGAGATGGCACGCCTGCGCACGCTGCGTAACCGTCTGTGGGACGGCGTGAAAGATATGGAAGAAGTGTATCTGAACGGCGATCTCGAGCAGGGCGCACCCAACATCCTCAACGTGAGCTTCAACTATGTTGAAGGCGAATCGCTGATCATGGCGCTGAAAGACCTGGCGGTCTCTTCCGGTTCTGCCTGTACGTCTGCAAGCCTGGAGCCATCCTACGTGCTGCGCGCGTTGGGTATGACTGACGAGCTGGCACACAGCTCTATCCGTTTCTCTTTAGGTCGTTTCACTACCGAAGAAGAGATTGACTACACCATCAAGCTGGTTCGCAACTCCATCGGCCGTCTGCGTGACCTTTCTCCACTGTGGGAAATGTTCAAGCAGGGCGTGGATCTGAACAGCATTGAATGGTCACATCACTAATCGGTACATAAGGAGAATTCAATCATGGCATACAGCGAAAAAGTAATCGATCATTACGAAAACCCGCGCAACGTTGGCTCTTTTGACAACAGCGACGAGAGCGTAGGTAGCGGTATGGTTGGCGCGCCAGCCTGTGGCGACGTGATGAAGTTGCAGATTAAAGTCAACAATGAAGGTATCATTGAAGACGCGCGCTTCAAGACCTACGGCTGCGGTTCTGCTATCGCGTCCAGCTCCCTGGTCACCGAGTGGGTGAAGGGCAAGTCTCTGGACGAAGCACAGGCAATCAAGAACACGGATATTGCTGAAGAACTCGAACTGCCACCGGTGAAAATTCACTGTTCTATCCTGGCAGAAGACGCGATCAAAGCCGCCATTGCGGATTACAAAAGCAAACGTGAAGCAAAATAATTGAGGTTTGAGTATGTCGATTACCCTTAGCGACAGCGCTGCCGCGCGAGTAAGCTCTTTTCTGGCGAACCGTGGTAAAGGCTTTGGCCTGCGACTGGGCGTACGTACCTCCGGCTGTTCTGGTATGGCTTACGTACTGGAGTTTGTTGACGAACCAGCGTCCGATGACACTGTGTTTGAAGACAAGGGCGTGAAGGTGGTGGTCGATGGCAAAAGCCTGCAATTCCTCAACGGCACTCAGCTGGACTTTGTAAAAGAAGGCCTGAACGAAGGGTTCAAATTCACGAACCCGAACGTCAAAGACGAGTGTGGTTGCGGCGAAAGTTTCCACGTTTAATCGCGCGTCATCCGAAACCCCACCGTGGCTTTATTCGCTACGCGTGGGGTTTGTTCTAACAGGCTACCCCTGAGATTGTTATGGATTACTTCACTCTCTTCGGTTTACCCGCTCAATACCCGATTGATCTCCAGGCGCTGACGATCCGTTTTCAGGACCTGCAGCGTCAGTATCATCCGGACAAATTCGCCAGCGGTACTCAGGCTGAACAACTGGCTGCGGTGTCGCAATCCGCGACCATCAACCAGGCCTGGCAGACGCTGCGCCATCCGCTGGCGCGTGCAGAATATCTGCTTTCGCTCCACGGCTTTGATCTGGCGAGCGAACAACACACCGTACGCGACACGGCGTTTCTGATGGAACAGCTTACGCTTCGCGAAGAGCTGGATGAGATTGAACAGGCCAAAGACGAAGCGCGTCTGGAAAGGTTCATCACGCGCGTGAAGGGCATGTTTGATACCCGCCATCAGCAGATGGTGGCGCAACTGAACAACGAGACCTGGGACGTGGCGGCAGACACTGTGCGCAAACTCCGTTTTCTCGATAAACTGCGAAGCAGTGCTGAACAACTCGAAGAAAAGCTGCTCGATTTTTAATTTCGGAAGCAATTATGGCCTTATTACAAATTAGTGAGCCTGGCTTAAGCGCCGCACCGCACCAGCGTCGTCTGGCGGTGGGTATTGATCTCGGCACCACCAATTCCCTCGTGGCAACCGTGCGTAGCGGCCAGGCGGAGACGCTGGCTGACGAGCAGGGCCGCCATCTGCTGCCTTCCGTGGTCCACTACCAGCAGCAGGGCCACGCGGTGGGCTTTGATGCCCGCGCTAACGCCGCGCGCGATCCGGCGAATACCATCAGCTCCGTTAAGCGGATGATGGGCCGCTCGCTGGCCGATATTCAGACCCGTTACCCGCATCTGCCGTATCAGCTGCAGGCCAGTGAAAACGGCCTGCCGATGATTGCGACTGCGGCCGGGCTGCTGAACCCAATTCGCGTATCCGCTGACATCCTTAAAGCGCTGGCGGAGCGTGCCACGGCAACGCTCGGCGGCGATTTAGACGGTGTGGTGATTACCGTTCCGGCCTACTTTGATGACGCACAGCGTCAGGGCACCAAAGACGCCGCGCGTCTGGCGGGCCTGCACGTGCTGCGCCTGCTGAACGAACCGACAGCGGCAGCGATTGCCTACGGCCTCGACTCCGGTCAGGAAGGGGTGATTGCGGTTTACGATCTCGGCGGCGGTACCTTTGATATCTCGATCCTGCGCTTAAGCCGTGGGGTGTTTGAAGTGCTGGCGACCGGCGGGGACTCCGCGCTGGGCGGCGATGACTTTGACCATCTGCTGGCGGATTACATTCGCGAGCAGGCGGGTATCAGCGATCGCAGCGATGCGCGCGTACAGCGTGAACTGCTGGATGCGGCCATCGAGGCCAAAATTGCGCTAAGCGATGCTGAGTCAGTCAGTGTGAACGTGGCGGGCTGGCAGGGTGAGATCGCTCGTGAACAGTTTAACGATCTGATCGCCCCCCTGGTGAAACGCACGCTGTTAGCCTGCCGTCGTGCGCTGAAAGATGCCGGCGTTGAGGCGGATGAGGTGCTGGAAGTGGTCATGGTGGGTGGTTCCACCCGCGTACCGCTGGTGCGTGAGCGTGTAGGCGAATTCTTTGGCCGCACGCCGCTGACCTCCATTGACCCGGACAAAGTGGTTGCCGTGGGCGCGGCGATTCAGGCGGATATTCTGGTCGGCAACAAGCCGGACAGTGAAATGCTGCTGCTGGACGTTATCCCGCTGTCGCTGGGTTTAGAGACCATGGGCGGACTGGTGGAGAAAGTCATTCCGCGCAACACCACCATTCCGGTGGCACGTGCGCAGGAGTTCACTACCTTTAAAGACGGTCAGACGGCCATGTCCATTCACGTGATGCAGGGCGAACGCGAACTGGTGCAGGACTGCCGCTCGCTGGCGCGCTTTGCGCTGCGGGGCATTCCGGCGCTGCCTGCGGGCGGGGCGCATATTCGCGTCACCTTCCAGGTGGATGCAGACGGCCTGCTGAGTGTCACGGCGATGGAAAAATCGACTGGTGTCGAATCGTCCATTCAGGTGAAGCCGTCCTACGGCCTGACCGATGGCGAAATCGCCTCCATGATTCAGGACTCAATGAGCTACGCCGAGCAGGATGTGAAGGCGCGTATGCTGGCCGAACAAAAAGTGGAAGCCGCACGCGTGCTGGAAAGCCTGAACGGCGCGCTCGCTGCCGATGCCGCGCTGTTAAGCGCCGCTGAGCGTCAGGTGATTGACGAGGCTGCTACGCACTTAAGCGTGGTCGCCCAGGGCAATGACGCTGACGCAATAGAAGAAGCCATTAAAAACGTTGATAAACAAACCCAGGACTTTGCTGCTCGCCGCATGGACAAATCTGTCCGCGTCGCGCTGAAAGGCCAGTCCGTGGACGAGGTTTAATATGCCAAAGATTGTTATTTTGCCTCATGCGGACCTCTGTCCGGATGGCGCTGTTCTGGAAGCGAAGACTGGTGAAACCATTCTCGATGTTGCCCTGCGTGCAGGTATCGAAGTGGAACACGCCTGTGAAAAATCCTGTGCCTGCACGACGTGCCACTGCATTGTGCGTGAAGGTTTCGACTCGCTTGCCGAGAGCACCGAAGACGAAGATGACATGCTGGATAAAGCATGGGGTCTGGAGCCCGACAGCCGCTTAAGCTGCCAGGCAGCGGTGACCGACGAAGATCTGGTCGTGGAGTTCCCACGCTACACCATCAACCACGCACGCGAGCATTAATATGGGACTGAAGTGGACAGACAGCCGTGAAATCGGCGAAGCGCTCTACGACGCTAACCCGGATCTCGATCCAAAAACCGTACGCTTCACCGATATGCATCAGTGGATCTGCGATTTAGAGGATTTTGACGACGATCCCAACGCATCCAATGAAAAAATTCTGGAGGCGATTCTGTTAGTCTGGTTAGATGAAGCAGAGTAAATCACGTAACGGGCTGCCTTCAGGCGGCCCGTTTGCTAATAAGGATAAATAAAATGACCGAAGCGATGAAGATTACGCTCTCTACGCAACCCGCCGATGCGCGTTGGGGCGAAAAAGCCACTTACAGTATCAACAACGAAGGTATTACCCTGCATCTGACGGGCAACGAAGATCTGGGCCTGATCCAGCGCGCCGCGCGTAAAATTGATGGGCTCGGCATTAAGCATGTCTCTCTGGCAGGCGAGGGCTGGGACACCGACCGCAGCTGGGCGTTCTGGGCCGGTTATAAAGGGCCAAAAGGCACCCGCAAAATTGAGTGGGCCAACCTTGACGAAGCCGGTCAAAAAGAGCTGGAAAGCCGCCTGACCATTATCGACTGGGTACGTGACACCATTAACGCACCGGCAGAAGAGCTGGGGCCGGAACAGCTGGCACAGCGCGCCGTTGACCTGCTGTGCGGCGTGGCCGGCGATAACATGTCTTATCGCATCACCAAAGGTGAAGACCTGCGCGAGCAGAACTACATGGGCATTCACACCGTGGGGCGTGGCTCTGAGCGTCCACCGGTGCTGCTGGCGCTGGACTACAACCCAACCGGCGATAAAGACGCGCCAGTGTTTGCCTGCCTGGTCGGGAAAGGTATCACCTTCGACACCGGTGGCTACAGCCTGAAGCAGAGCGCGTTCATGGACTCCATGAAATCCGACATGGGCGGGGCGGCAACCATCACTGGTGCGCTGGCGTTTGCGATTACCCGTGGCCTGAAAAAACGCGTGAAGCTGTACCTGTGCTGCGCGGACAACATGGTAAGCGGTAACGCCTTCAAGCTGGGCGACATCATTCGCTACCGCAACGGCAAAAATGTTGAAGTGATGAACACCGATGCAGAAGGCCGTCTGGTGCTGGCCGATGGCCTGATCGACGCTTCTGCCCAGAAGCCAGAGTTGATTATCGATATGGCCACCCTGACCGGCGCGGCAAAAACGGCGCTGGGTAACGACTACCATGCGCTGTTCAGCTTTGACGACAAGCTGGCGGCCCGCCTGCTGGCAAGCGCCGCGGCAGAAAACGAACCGTTCTGGCGTCTGCCGCTGGCGGAATTCCACCGCAGCCAGCTGCCGTCTAATTTTGCCGAACTGAATAACACCGCGAGCGCGGCATACCCGGCGGGTGCAAGCACCGCAGCAGGCTTCCTGTCCCACTTCGTTGAGAACTATCACGAAGGCTGGCTGCATATCGACTGCTCCGCAACCTACCGTAAAGCGGCGGTTGAGCAGTGGTCTGCGGGCGCGACCGGCCTGGGCGTGCGTACCGTGGCGAACCTGCTGACGGCTGAGTAATTATTGGCCCCTCACCCCGGCCCTCTCCCCAAAGGGGAGAGGGTGTTCAAATTCCCTCTCCCCTTTGGGGAGAGGGTTAGGGTGAGGGGAAAATTCGACATCTGGAATTGTTATGTCCGAAACCAAAAACGAATTAGAAACCCTGCTGGAACAGGCGGCGACCGAGCCCGCCCACCGTCCGGCATTTTTCCGCACGCTGCTGGAATCCACCGTCTGGGTGCCAGGAACCGCGGCGGAAGGTGAGCAGGTTGTTGAAGATAGCGCGCTGGATCTGCTGCACTGGGAGAAAGACGACGGCACCTCGGTGATCCCGTTCTTTACCTCGCTGGAAGCGCTACAGACCGCCGTTGAAGATGAACAGGCGTTCGTGGTGATGCCGGTGCGCACGCTGTTCGAAATGACGCTGGGCCAGACGCTGTTCCTTAATGCGAAACTGCCGACCGGGAAAGAGTTCACGCCGCGTGAAATCAGCCATCTGATTGGTGAAGAGGGTAACCCGCTCAGTACCCAGGAAGTGCTGGAAGGGGGCGAAACGCTGCTGCTCTCTGAAGTGGCCGAACCGCCAGCGCAGATGATCGATTCCCTGACCACGTTGTTCAAAACCCTGAAGCCGGTAAGACGCGCGTTCCTCTGTTCGATTAAAGAGCAAGCGGATGAACAGCCGGTACTGTTGATTGGTATTGAAGCTGACGGCGATATCGATGAAATCATTCAGGCGGCGGGCAGTGTGGCCACTGATACGTTGCCGGGCGATGAGCCAATTGATATCTGCCAGGTGAAGAACGGTGAGAAGGGCATCAGTCACTTTATTACCGAGCACATCACACCGTTCTATGAGCGTCGCTGGGGCGGTTTCCTGCGCGATCTCAAAACCAACCGCATCATCTGATTACAGCGGGGTGACTGTCACCCCGTTGCTTCCAGCAGCAGTAAATCCATCAGCAGTACCAGATTCGACTCAAACGACGTCACCCCTGCGGCTTCCGCGGCGTAATGCACCGCCTCGTCATAGAGAGCGAAGTGCACGTCCGCCATGCCCGCCAGCGTATTGGCCGAGGCGCGGGTAAACGCGACAATCGTCATCCCGACGTTTTTGGCGATCCGCGCTTTATCCAGCACCTGCTCTGTTTCGCCGCTGCGCGAGACGGCAATAAATACCTGATAACGGGCGGCGTTGCTGAGAAAGATGTTCCGGCTGTCACCCGGCCCGGAGATAAACGCCGTTTTCCCCAGCACCTGAAGTTTTTTGGTCAGGTATTCGGCAAACAGATAGGAAAACCCGGCACCGTAGAGAAAGAAGCTCTCTTTGTGACGCAGCAGGTCGGCAAACTGCAGACGCTTCTCATCGGTCACCCACTGGAACGTCTGCTGATAGTTGGCAATAAACTGGCTGAACAGCGCGGGCAACTGCGGAAGGGCGTTTCCTTGCGTCGTAATATGCGGCGTGTCGGTGAGGAGCTGTTTGCAGTGCCAGATAAACTCGCTAAACCCGCTGAACCCCAGCTTCTGACACAGCCGCATAATCGTCGCGGTAGAGACAAATGTCGCCTGTGCCAGTTCTCGCACCGTGATGTTACCCACCAGCATTGGATGCTCCGTGAGATGTGCGAGTACGCGATACTCCGCGCGGGTCAGCGATTCCCCGCGCGTTAACAGCGTGGCCAGGCGGTTATCCATTATTTCGCGGGTTCAACCGGCAGATCGTCCCGCGCACCCCACTCACTCCAGGCGCCGTCGTACAGCGTGACGTCGTTTACGCCGAGCGTGGCGAGTGCCAGGATCACCACGCAGGCCGTTACGCCGGAACCGCAGCTGGCAATAATTGGACGGCGTAAATCCACGCCCTGACGATCAAAAATCGCGCGTAGCTCATCGGTGGTTTTCAGCTCGCCCTCAAACACCAGATCGCCCCACGGCACGTTCAATGCTCCCGGAATGTGTCCGCGTTTCAGGCCAGGGCGAGGTTCGTCCGCTTCAGCGTTAAAACGTGCGGCAGGACGCGCATCGACGATTTGAGCAGTGTTTTCATGGCTGACGACCAGCACGTCGGTCAGGCGTTTCACCACATTTGCGTCAAACGTCGCGTCAAAATCCCCCTCCGGCAGCGTCACGTCCCCCTGCTGCAGCGGCAGTTCGTCGCGCTTCCAGCCAGCCAGACCCCCCGCCAGAATCGAGACTTTCTCGACGCCGAAGTTTTTCAGCATCCACCACGCGCGCGGGGCAGAGAAGAGGTTACCTTCATCATAAACAACGAGGTGTTTGTCTTTGCTGATGCCCAGCTCGCGCATCGCCACGGAGAAGGCTTCCGGGCGTGGCAGCATGTGCGGCAGAGAGGAGGTGTGATCGGAGAGGGCTTCGATATCAAAAAATACCGCGCCCGGCAGGTGCCCTGCGCGGTATTCACCGGGAACGTCACGATGCTCCTGGCCCGGAGGAGCCATACGCGCGTCAATAATCTGCACTTCAGGATCGTCGCCGTGCTCAATCAGCCAGTCGGCGGCGACAAAATATGAGGTGGACATGGGTTGCCTCCATTCTTTTCCGTAAAAAAGGATTGTCGGTGTTTTTTCTGACACCGACAAGCAAACCACGTTCAACTCGCGAGCAAGCCCCTATTTTTTCACCGCTTCGCCGTTCTGCCAGGCTTTTTGCAGCGCAGGCCAGTACTCGCGGTTAGCCTCGATCATCTCATCCAGAATCGCTTTCGCGTGCTCCATGGTCGGCACGGTGCGATTCAGGGTAAATGCCTGCAGCGCTTTCTCATAGCTCCCTTCAATGGTTGCTTCCACCAGCAACTGTTCAGAGGCGAGCTGCTGTTGTAGCAGCGTCTGATGGAACAGCGGCACCTGGCCCACGCGGACAGGCTCTGGCCCCTCGGAGGTGATATACGCGGGAACCTCGACGACCGCATCGTACGGCAGATTGGTAATTGCCCCGCGGTTTTCCACCATCACCAGATGACGGCTCCGCAGGTTGAAGGCCAGCGAGCAGGCGACATCGACGATAAACTCGCCGTGAACGCCAACGTGGAAGGCATCCGGCAGGATCCCGGTACGCTTATATTCTTCGGCTGCGGCAAACAGCTTTTTCTCACGCCCGTTCATCACTTCGTTAGCGCGGGTGTAGTCGGGGTTCTGATGCTCGACAATCTGGTTCGGCATCAGGTAGTACTGCAGATACGGGTTCGGCAGATACTCCGGGAAGTTATCCATGATCGGCTTGATGTTGCGCCAGGTTTTCACCCACGACGGATCGGAGTGCTGTGGGTCGGTTTTGGCGGCATCTTCCGTCAGCAGACCAAACTTCGCGATATGTTTACGCAGCTCCGGCAGCTTGTCCTCGCCGTCCACCAACACACGGGTAAACCAGCCGAAGTGATTCAGCCCAAAGTAGTCCACCTCCAGCTTGCGGCGATCGACCCCCAGAATGGCTCCCATGTTACGCATTGCGGCAACCGGCATATCGCAAATATTCAGCACGCGGGCGTTCGGTCGCAGGCGACGCACCCCCTCTGCGACGATTGCCGCCGGGTTGGAGTAGTTTACGATCCATGCTTTTTCATGCGCGTAGCGATCCACCAGATCGATAAGCTCGACCATTGGCAGGATCGTACGCAGCCCGTAAGCCAGCCCGCCGGGGCCGCAGGTCTCCTGACCAACCACGCCGTGTCGCAACGGGATCTTCTCATCCTGCTCGCGCATTTTATACTGGCCAACGCGCATCTGGGCGAAGACGAAATGTGCGCCGCTGAAGGCCACTTCCGGGTCATTGGTGACGGTAAATTTGATGCTCTGGCTGTGGTCGCGGATCACTTTTTCCACCACCGGGGCAATCGTGTTCTGACGCGCCTCGTCGATGTCGTAAAGGCGGATTTCGGCCAGCGGGAAGTCCTGCAGACGCACCATCAGGCTTTTCACAATACCTGGCGTGTAGGTGCTACCGCCGCCAGCAATCGACAGAATGAATGGGGGTGTAAACATCTTTAGCTCCTTTCAGAGAAACGTCTCAACGGCTTCTCGCATTTTTTTGACATGCAGCCCGTAGACCACCTGAACGTTGTTACCTTGTTTGATAATCCCTTTTGCGCCGGTCGCTTTCAGGCGCGGCTCATCAATGATGGCGACATCCTTCACCGTCACACGTAAGCGGGTGTAGCAGTTATCCACCACTTCAATATTTTCCCGGCCGCCCAGACCGACGACGATGGATTCACCCAGCCCGTCGTTATTGCCCTTCGCCTGGTACTCCTGTTTGCTGTAAAGGCGCGTCTCCTGGTCCTCATCTTCACGGCCTGGCGTTTTCATGTTGAAACGCAGGATCAGGAAGCGGAACACCACAAAGTAGAGGGCGAACATGATCAGCCCGACCACGATGTACATCGGCCAGTTGGACTTTTCCGTACCGAGCGGCAGGTTGTAGAGAATAAAATCGATAATCCCGTTAGCGCCGATGGCGTGAACACCCAGCAGGGAGAACAGCATCATCCCGATACCCGTCAGCACCGCGTGCACCACGAACAGCAGCGGGGCGACAAACAGGAAGGAGAACTCAATGGGCTCGGTGACGCCGACCAGCAGTGAAGTGAGCGCCGCCGGGATCAGAATCGCTTTTGCTGCCGCTTTACGCTCCGGCTTTGCGGTCATGTACATCGCCAGCGCCGCCGCCGGCAGGCCAAACATCTTGCTGATGCCGCGCGCATCCCATACCACCGTGCTGCTGAGCTGTTTCACCTCCGGGCAGGCCATCTCCGCGAAGTAAATGTTGCGCGCGCCCTGATAAACCGTACCGCACACCTCTTGCGTGCCGCCCAGTTCGGTATACAGGAACGGGGTATAGACCAGATGATGCAGACCGGTGGGCACCAGAATGCGCTCAAGGAAGCCGTAGATCGCCACGCCGAACGGACCAGAACCTTTGATGGCAAGCGCCATTGCGCTAATGCCGTGCTGGGCAAACGGCCACATCTCGCTCATCACTACGCCGAGCAGCATGGAAACGGGCAGCATCACAATGGCGACAAAACAGTGACCAGAGTAAATCGCCATCGCGCCGTTAAACTGTACGCCAGAGTATTTGTTGTACAGGTATCCGGAAAGCGCGCCGGTCAGGATCCCGGCGAACACGCCCATCTCCAGCACCTGAACGCCCAGCACCATGGTCTGCCCGGCGGCTTTCATCTGTGCTGCGGGTGCCAGTTCGCCCTGAAGCTGTAGCGTGACGTTCATGGCGTTGATAAACACCACAAACGTCACCAGCCCAATCAGCGCCGCGTAGCCTTTGTCCCGTGTTGCCAGACCAATCGGGATGCCGACGGCAAACACCAGGGCCAGGTTAACCAGCACCGACACGGCAGATTTGGCGATCAGCTGGCCGATATTCTGGATCAGCGGATGGCCGAGAAACGGCAGATACTCGGCCAGGTTGCCATTGCCCAGCACATTGCCAAAGGCGATAAACAGACCGACGATCGGTAAAATAAGTACCGGTCCGTACAATGATTTTCCGAAATTTTGTAGGGCGTTCACGGCTCGTTTCATGGCTTTCTCTCTTATTGAACCGCGCACTCGGGGTGCGTCTTGAGCTTAAAACTAGCAGGCTCCCGGCGAGCTTATCCAGCTATCTACTTGTTTTAAAAACAAATGACGTGAAAGGTAACATGTGACGTTTGACGTTGTGATCGGCGTATCATCACCACGCTGACGATGCGAGCCGCCTTCCAGATCCTAAAAATGGACTTTTTGTATTAACGAAACTTGCGGATAATACTTATCCGGAAGACGACCAACAGGCTCCATGGGCCAGGGACAAAGGATGAAACCGTTTCGCTTAGCCGCGCTCTCTCTTGCGCTGCTCACCACGTTTACGCTTGTCGGCTGTGATAACAGCGACGATAAACCTCAGGCTGCGGCTCCCGCGGCATCTACAGCAACCACACCAAAAGCGGCGGAAAAGCCAGACGCTGACAAGCTGGCAAAACTGGCGGCACAAAGTCAGGGCAAAGCGCTCACTCTGCTTGATGCCTCTGAAGTGCAGCTGGACGGCGCCGCCACGCTGGTGCTGACATTCTCTGTTCCACTGAATCCGGATCAGGATTTCTCGAAAACCGTGCATGTCGTGGATAAGAAAAGCGGCAAGGTTGACGGGGCGTGGGAACTGGCGCCGAACCTGAAAGAGCTTCGTCTGCGCCATCTGGAGCCTAACCGCAATCTGGTCGTCACCGTGGAACGCGATCTGCAGGCGTTAAACAAAGCGACTTTTGGCATCGACTACGAAAAAGCCCTGACCACCCGGGATGTCGAGCCGACGGTCGGCTTCGCCAGCCGCGGGTCACTGCTGCCGGGGAAAGTCGTGGAAGGCTTGCCGGTCATGGCGCTCAACGTCAATAACGTGGACGTGAACTTCTATCGCGTGAAACCGGAGTCGCTGGCTTCATTCGTCAGCCAGTGGGAATACCGTAACTCGCTGACCAACTGGGAATCTGACAATCTGCTGAAGATGGCAGAGTTGGTTTATACCGGTCGTTTCGATCTTAACCCGGCACGCAACACGCGTGAAAAACTGCTGCTGCCGCTGAAAGATATCAAGCCGCTCCAGCAGTCGGGCGTCTATATCGCAGTGATGAATCAGGCAGGGCACTACAACTACAGCAATGCCGCCACGCTCTTCACCTTAAGCGATATTGGGCTGTCCGCTCACCGTTATCATAACCGTCTCGATATCTTCACCCAGAGCCTGGAAAACGGTGCGGCGCAATCCGGTGTAACCGTCACGCTGTTAAACGATAAAGGGCAGACCCTGGCTGAGGCGAACAGCGATGCTGACGGCCATGCAAAGCTCGAAACTGACAAAGAAGCCGCGCTGATCCTTGCCAGTAAAGATGGCCAGACTACGCTGCTTGACCTCAAGCTGCCGGCGCTCGATCTGGCGGAGTTCGACATTGCTGGTAGCCCGGGCTACAGCAAACAATTCTTTATGTTTGGCCCGCGTGACCTCTATCGCCCAGGCGAAACGGTGATCCTGAACGGCTTACTGCGCGACAGCGACGGTAAACCGCTGCCCGCGCAGCCGGTGAAGCTGGATGTGCTTCGCCCGGACGGGCAGGTAGCGCGTTCCGTCGTCGTCCAGCCGGAGAACGGTCTCTATCGCTTTAACTATCCGCTGGACAGCGGGGCGCAAACCGGCATGTGGCATATACGCGCCAATACGGGCGATAACCAGCAGCGTCTGTGGGACTTCCATGTCGAAGATTTTATGCCAGAGCGTATGGCGCTGAATCTGAGCGGACAAAAAATGCCGGTTTCACCGCAGGATAACGTCGACTTTAACGTGGTGGGATATTACCTGTACGGCGCACCGGCCAACGGTAATGCCCTGCAGGGGCAGCTTTTTTTGCGTCCACTGCGTGAAGCGGTTCCGGCGCTGCCTGGCTTCCAGTTTGGCGATATCGCCGAAGACAACCTGAGTCGCAGCCTGGATGAAGTGCAGCTTACGCTTGATGAACAGGGGCGTGGGCAGGTCTCTACGGAAAGTCAGTGGAAAGAGGTGCACTCTCCGCTTCAACTGATCCTGCAGGCCAGCCTGCTGGAATCAGGCGGTCGTCCGGTGACGCGTCGTGCTGAACAGGCTATCTGGCCAGCAGCCGAATTACCGGGTATTCGTCCTCAGTTCGCCAGCAAGGCGGTGTATGATTACCGCACCGATACCACTGTTAACCAGCCTATCGTCGATGAAAACGGCAACGCCAGTTTCGACATTGTCTATGCCGATGCCAGTGGGGCGAAAAAGGCTGTTTCCGGGTTACAGGTGCGCCTGATCCGCGAACGCCGCGACTACTACTGGAACTGGTCAGAAAGCGATGGCTGGCAGTCCCAGTTTGATCAAAAAGATCTCATTGAAGGCGAGCAGGAACTGACCCTCAAGGCCGATGAAACGGGCAAAGTGACGTTCCCGGTAGAGTGGGGCTCCTATCGTCTGGAAGTGAAAGCGCCTGATGACATGGTCAGCAGCGTACGTTTCTGGGCCGGGTACAGCTGGCAGGATAACAGTGACGGCACGGGAGCCGCGCGCCCCGACCGCGTGACCCTGAAACTGGATAAGCCTTCTTACCAGCCGGGTGACACCATCCAGTTGCATATCGCCGCACCTGCCGCAGGTAAAGGCTATGCGATGATCGAATCCAGCGAAGGGCCACTGTGGTGGAAAGAGATCGACGTCCCGGCCAACGGACTGGATCTCGCTATTCCGGTAGACAAAGCCTGGAAACGCCACGACCTCTATCTCAGCACGCTGGTGGTTCGCCCTGGCGATAAATCCAAATCCGCCACGCCGAAGCGGGCGGTTGGCCTGCTGCATCTGCCGATGGGGGATGAAAATCGCCGTCTGAATATCGCGCTGGATAACCCGCAGAAAATGCGCCCTAACCAGACGCTTTCCGTGAAAGTAAAAGCCAGCGTGAAAGAGGGCCCGGTACCACAGAAAGTGAACGTGCTGGTCTCCGCGGTGGACAGCGGCGTGCTGAACATTACCGATTACGTCACGCCGGATCCGTGGCAGGCCTTCTTTGGTCAGAAGCGCTATGGCGCGGATATCTACGATATCTACGGCCAGGTGATTGAAGGCCAGGGACGTATGGCCGCGCTGCGTTTTGGTGGTGACGGCGATGAGCTTAAACGCGGCGGTAAGCCGCCGGTGAACCATGTCACCATTATCGCCCAGCAGGCACAGCCTGTGACGCTTGATGCGAATGGTGAAGGGGCCATCACCCTGCCAATTGGAGACTTCAACGGTGAGCTGCGTCTGATGGCGCAGGCCTGGACGGAAGAGGATTTCGGCAGCAGCGAAAGCAAAGTGATTGTGGCCGCGCCGGTCATTACCGAGCTTAATACACCGCGCTTCCTGGCAAGCGGCGATACCTCACGGTTGACGCTGGATCTCACTAACCTGACCGATCAGCCGCAAACGCTAAATGTGGCCTTAACCACGACCGGCAAGCTGTCGCTGGAAGGGGCACAGCCGCAGCCTGTCAAACTGCCACCGGGTGCGCGCAGCACGCTGTTTATTCCGGTGCGTGCACTGGAAGGTTACGGTGACGGCGAAGTGACGGCGCAGGTAACAGGACTTCAGCTGCCTGGCGAGACCTTCGCTCCGCAGCAGAAGAGCTGGAAAATCGGCGTCCGTCCTGCGTTCCCGGCTCAGACGGTGAATACCGGGGCCATGCTGAACCCGGGTGAGTCCTGGACTGCGCCAGGGCAGCATATCAACGGCTTCTCTCCCGCTACATTGCAGGGACAACTGCTGCTTAGCGGCAAACCGCCGCTTAATCTGGCGCGCTATATCCGTGAGCTGCAGGCATATCCTTATGGCTGTCTTGAACAAACCACTAGTGGCCTGTTCCCGTCGCTCTATACCAACGCGTCACAGCTGAAGGCGCTTGGCATTAAAGGCGACACGGACGACAAACGTCGTGCTGCCATTGATATTGGCATCTCCCGCCTGCTGCAGATGCAGCGTGATGACGGTGGTTTTGCGCTCTGGGATAAAAACGGTCCGGAAGAGTACTGGCTGACTGCCTATGTCACTGACTTCCTGGTGCGTGCCGGTGAGCAGGGCTACAGCGTGCCGACGGATGCGGTCAATAATGCCAATAGCCGACTGCTCCGCTACCTGCAGGATCCGGGCATGATGTCCATCCGCTACAGCGACAATACTCAGGCCAGCAAATTTGCCGTGCAGGCCTATGCCGCACTGGTACTGGCGCGCCAGCAAAAAGCCCCGCTGGGTGCGTTGCGTGAAATCTGGGATCGTCACGGGCAGGCGGCTTCCGGTCTGCCGCTGATGCAGCTCGGTATGGCACTCAAACTGATGGGTGATGCCCCGCGCAGCCAGCAGGCGCTGGATCTGGCCCTCAAAACGCCGCGCAACGACAGCAGAAACTGGATGGCGGATTACGGTAGCGCGCTTCGTGATAACGCGCTGATGCTCTCCCTTCTGGAGGAATACAAGCTGCTGCCGGATGCGCAAAATACGCTGCTGAATGCCCTGTCTGAACAGGCCTTCAGCCAGCGCTGGCTGTCTACGCAGGAGAGTAACGCGCTGTTCCTGGCCGGACGTTCGCTACAAACTCTGTCCGGAGCATGGCAGGCGGAAACCTCACTCTCGGGTAGCGTATTGAGCGGTGACAAGGCGCTGGTGCAGAATATGAATGGCGATCAGCTTGGTGCGCTGCAGGTGACCAACACCGGCACGGCACCGCTTTGGGTGCGTCTGGATAGCACCGGTTACCCGGACTCAGCCCCTCAGCCATCCTCGAATGTTTTGCAGATTGAACGCCATATTCTGGCAACTGACGGCAGTTCGAAATCGCTCTCTTCGCTGAAGAGCGGTGAGCTGGTGCTGGTATGGCTGGAAGTGAAGGCCAGCCAGAACGTGCCGGATGCGCTGGTGGTGGATCTCCTCCCGGCGGGTCTGGAGCTGGAGAACCAGAACCTGGCAAGCAGCAGCGCCAGCCTGCAGGACAGCGGCAGCGAAGTGCAGAACCTGCTTAGCCAGATGCAGCAGGCGGATATTCAGCATATGGAGTTCCGCGACGACCGCTTTGTGGCCGCAGTGCCGGTAAACGAAGGGCAGCCGGTTACGCTGGTTTATCTGGCGCGCGCCGTGACGCCGGGAACGTACCAGGTACCGGTGCCGCTGGTGGAGTCCATGTATGTTCCGCAGTGGCGGGCAACGGGTGCGGCCAGTGGCCCGCTGATTGTTGTACCGTAATATGTCAGTTGCACGTCTGATACGCTCCCGCTGGCTGTGGCTGGCGGGGGCGCTTCTCATTTTATGGGGGCTGATTGTCGCCGCCGACCGCCTCTGGCCGTTGCCGCTGAAAGAGGTTAACCCCGCCCGGGTGGTGGTGGATGAGAAGGGCACGCCGCTCTGGCGTTTTGCCGACAGCGAAGGGATCTGGCGTTATCCGGTCACGATTGAAGAGGTCTCTCCTCGCTATCTTGAGGCCCTGATCCAGTATGAAGATCGCTGGTTCTGGGAGCATCCAGGCGTGAATCCTTTCTCTGTGCTGCGCGCCGCCTGGCAGGATCTGACGTCCGGTAAGGTAGTCTCCGGCGGTAGCACGCTGACCATGCAGGTTGCGCGTCTGCTGGATCCGCATCCGCGCACCTTTGGCGGTAAAATTCGGCAACTCTGGCGGGCGATGCAGCTTGAATGGCACCTCTCCAAGCGCGAGATCCTCACCCTCTACCTTAACCGCGCCCCGTTTGGCGGGACGCTCCAGGGAATAGGTGCTGCAAGCTGGACCTATCTGGGTAAACCGCCATCACAGCTCAGCTATTCCGAAGCGGCCCTGCTGGCGGTGCTACCTCAGGCCCCCAGCCGTTTACGCCCGGACCGCTGGCCGGCGCGGGCGGAAGCGGCGCGCAACAAAGTGCTCGACCGGATGGTAACGCAGGGCGTCTGGTCAGCCCGACAGGTTAACGAATCCCGTGAAGAGCCGGTATGGCTGGCTCCCCGGCAGATGCCCCAGCTGGCGCCGCTCTTCGCACGCATGATGCTGGGAAAAAGCCGTGATACCAAAATTGTCACCACTCTGGATGCCGCCTTACAACGGCAGCTGGAAGAGCTGGCAATGAACTGGAAATCCCGCCTGCCGGCGCGCAGTTCACTGGCGATGATCGTCGTGGATCATACCAATATGAAAGTGCGCGGCTGGGTCGGTTCGGTGGATATTAACGATGACACCCGCTTCAGCCATGTGGATATGGTGAATGCGATCCGATCCCCGGGATCGGTACTTAAACCTTTTATCTACGGTATGGCGCTCGACGATGGATTGATCCATCCCGCTTCGCTGCTTCAGGATGTCCCCAGGAAAACCGGTGATTATCGTCCCGGCAACTTTGACAGCGGATTCCATGGGCCGGTGAGCATGAGCGAAGCGCTGGTGCGCTCCCTTAACCTTCCTGCCGTGCAGGTGCTGGAGGCGTACGGGCCTAAGCGTTTTGCCGGCATGCTCAGCAACGCAGGGTTGCCGCTTATTTTGCCTGCGGGGGCGCAGCCAAATCTGTCGTTAATCCTGGGCGGGGCGGGAGCGCGGCTGGCAGATATTACTGCTGCCTACAGCGCTTTTGCCCGCCACGGTAAAGCGGGAAGGCTGCGCTTACAGCCAGGTGATGCGCTGGTTGAACGTCCGCTGTTGTCACCCGGCTCGGCCTGGATTATTCGCCGTATTCTGGCGAATGAAGCCCAACCGTTACCGGATAACGCACTGCCGCAGGTTACACCGCTGGCATGGAAAACGGGCACCAGCTACGGCTATCGCGATGCCTGGGCCATTGGCCTGAATGCGCGTTACGTGATTGGCATCTGGACAGGAAGGCCGGACGGCACGCCCGTGGCGGGACAGTTTGGTTTTGCCAGTGCCGTGCCGCTGTTAAATCAGGTGAATAACCTGCTTCAGTCGCGCTCAACGATAGACGAAGCGCGCCTGCCACGCGATCCGCGCCCGGAAAGCGTCGGGCGAGGCGTGATCTGCTGGCCTGGTGGACAATCGTTGCCGGAGGGCAGTGAAAACTGCCGTCGACGCCTGTCGACCTGGCTGCTGGAAGGGAGTGAGCCGCCGACGCTGTTGCTGCCGGAGCAGGAGGGCATCCGCGGGATCCGTTTCCCGATCTGGCTGGATAAAACCGGCAAACGCGTGGCGGCAGATTGCCCGGATGCCACAGAGAAAGTGCTGGACGTCTGGCCGCTACCCTTGGAGCCCTGGCTACCGGCAGCGGAAAAAAGAGCGGCACGTCTTCCGGCACCTTCAACGGTTTGTCCACCGCTGGATGATAACAATGCGGCACCGCTAATGATTTCGGGTGTCAGAGAGGGGGCGGTCATTAAACGTCTTCCGGGTGAGGACAATGTGACAATTTCCGTCACGACCAGCGGGGGAGAAGGGCAGCGATGGTGGTTTTTAAATGGCGAGCCTCTTGAACATAAAAATCGGAATTTTTCAATGCAGTTATCTTTGCCCGGTAAATATCAATTAGTTGCAATGGATGAGGCCGGGAAATTGGCTACGCTTAATTTTGAATTAAGCCGCTAACCCCTACTCCCTATTAATTAGCTTGATAATAATCAATGTTCGTTCCTGCGAAAAAACGAGAATGCGTTTTTATTTGAAGGAATGAGCAATGACAAAAATAAAAAGCCAGGGAGACGGCCTTTTACCCGCTGTATCCCGACGTCAGTTTATTCAGGCCGGGTCGGCGCTTGCTGCCCTGCCGTTTGTCGCCCGCGTTGGCAAAGCAGAAGCGAGTGAAGGCACCGCCGCACAAGACGAGCCTGCGGAAAACATTATTCAGACCTGCAGCACATTTGACTGCGGGGGGAAGTGTGATATTCGGGCCCACGTCAACGATGGCGTGGTGACCCGAATTTCTACGCGCCCGGATAATGAGCTGGATCCGCAAATGCCGGTGATGCGCGCCTGCGTTCGTGGCCGGGCTTACCGGAAATTTGTTTACCATCCTGACCGTTTAAAATATCCGATGAAACGCGTGGGTAAGCGCGGTGAAGGAAAATTTGAACGTATTTCGTGGGATGAAGCTACCACGCTTATTGCCGAACGGTTAAAAACGATCACGCAACAATATGGCGCAGCCTCGCGCTATGTTCATGTGGGTACGGCGGTTTCCGGGGGCACCTTTTCCGGGGATAAGATGGTCCGTCGTTTGCTCAACTTAACCGGCGGATACCTTGAAAGCTATCATTCGGTCAGTATGGGCAATACAGCTGCCGCGACGCCTTACACCTACGGCACCGCCGCCAGCGGCAGTTCGCTGGATACACTGCAGGATACCCGGCTGGTGATCCTCTGGGGTCATAACCCAACGGAGACCATTTTTGGTCACAGCAACTACTATTTCCAGAGGATGAAGCAAAACGGCACGCGTTTTATCGTGGTTGATCCACGCTACTCAGATACCGTTTCATCCCTTGCCGATCAATGGATCCCCTTATTACCGACGACCGATAACGCGCTGATGGACGCGATGATGTACGTTATCGTCACGGAAAACCTGCACGATCGCGAATTTATTCAGCGCTATACGCTGGGCTTCGATGAAGCCTCAATGCCTGAAGGTGTGCCCGCCAACGAGTCTCTTGTCGCCTATCTGACCGGTGCGAAAGATGGAGTGGTGAAAACTCCCGAATGGGCAGAGCAAATTACCCATGTGCCAGCGCAGACCATCCGGCAGCTGGCACGCGACTATGCCACAACAAAACCTGCCGCGTTAATTCAGGGCTGGGGTCCACAGCGCCACAACTGCGGCGAACGCACCGCGCGTGGCTCTACGCTGCTGGCAACGCTGACGGGCAATGTTGGCGTAAAAGGTGGGTGGGCTGCAGGATATGGTGGTTGTGCCAACCGGAAATTTGCGGTCGGTCCTGACATGCCGGATAACCCGGTCAAAGCAAAAATATCGGTGATGAACTGGGTTCAGGCCGCTGACGATGTCTCACAGGTCACACCGGATGTCGGCCTGAAGGATGCTGAAAAGCTCGACAGTAATATCCGCATTCTGTTTTCTCTGGCGGGTAACTATCTTGCTAACCAGAACCCCGATCTGCATCAGGCGACACGGGTACTGGAAGACGAGTCGAAAATTCAGTTCATCGTGGCAAGCGATCTCTTCATGACGCCGAGCGCCCGCTATGCCGATCTTCTGTTGCCGGAAACCAGCTTTATGGAACGCTGGAATATCGGTGAAACATGGGGGACCGCAAGCTATCTGATCCTGTCGGAAAAGCTGATCAAACCCGAATTTGAACGCCGTTCAGACTATGACTGGCTGCGCGAAGTAGCCGCTAAGCTGGGTATCGAACCGGCCTTCAGCCAGGGGCGGGATGAAAAGGCGTGGATTGAACACATATGGGAGCAGACACGCCTGGCGATGCCAGAGGAAAACTTGCCTGACTTCGCGACGTTGCAAAAGACGCGGCAACATCTCTTCAAAAGCGCACCGTATGTCGCTTTTGAGGACAATATTCGCGACCCGCAAAATCATCCCTTCCCGACGCCCTCCGGAAAAATTGAGATCTTCTCGAAGCGTCTTTACGACATGCATCACCCGGAAATCCCTGCGCTGTCGCATTACGTGCCAGCCCATGAAGGACCGGAGGATGAACTGGCGAAGACGTTCCTGCTACAGCTCATTACCTGGAAGGGGAAAAACCGCGCCAACTCCATTCAGTATGCCAACCCATGGCTGATTGAGGTTCAGCAGCAAAAGTTATGGATTAACCCACAAGACGCGCAAAAACGCGGTATTGCGCAGGGAGATACCGTGCGTATTCACAATGCACGGGGGATATGTGAAATCCCGGCCGAAGTCACGCCGCGCATCATTCCTGGCGTTGTTGCCATGCAGGCTGGCGCCTGGTGGCAGCCGGACGAGCGGGGCATTGATAAAGGTGGCTGCGCGAACGTGCTCAGCTCCGCCCGCATTACCGCACTTGCGAAAGGGAATTCTCATCAAACCATGCTGGTGGAGGTCGCAAAAGCATGAGTCAGTTTAAACACTACGCGCCGGTGAGCGACAAACAGCTGGGCTTCTATATCGACTCATCCCGCTGCTCGGGCTGCAAGGCCTGCCAGGTGGCGTGCAAAGATAAAAACAACCTTGAACCCGGGCGTCGTTTCCGTCGCGTGTACGAAATCAACGGCGGGAATTTCATCCCAACCGGCCAGGGCGGCGTCAGCAATAACGTTTTTGCCTACACACTTTCTGTCTCCTGCAACCACTGTGCGGATCCTGTCTGCACCAAAAACTGCCCGACCACCGCGATGCATAAGCGTCCGGGTGACGGCATCGTGCGCGTCGATACGGATAAGTGCGTCGGCTGTGGATATTGTGCGTGGTCATGCCCCTATGGCGCGCCGCAGCTCAACGAGCAGACCGGGCAGATGTCCAAATGCGATTTTTGCGTGGATCTGCAGGCGAAAGGCGAACAGCCTGTCTGCGTGGCAACCTGTCCCCTTGAAGCGATCAAATTCGGGCCGATTGATGAACTTCGGGCGAAATACGGTGTGGTCTGTGACGTGAAGGGATTGCCTGATTCCTCCATCACCAAACCGAACCTGGTGATCAAAGCACATCAGGGCGCAGAGAAAGAGGGGACACGTCATGCATGAGTTACCGTTGCTGATTTTTACCCTGTTCCTTCAGGGATCGGTAGGCGTTACGCTCTGGCTGGCGCTCGGAGGCGCGCAGGCTTTGCCGCGTAACGCGCTGCTGCCTGCTGCCGGGGCATTCGTGCTGGCCTGCCTGGGGCTGCTCGCCTCGACGCTGCATATGGGCTACCCGCTCAATGCTCTCAACGCGCTGCGCCACGTATCCAGCTCCTGGCTGAGCCGTGAGATTGTATTTGCCAGCCTTTACCTTGCGGCGCTTGGTCTTGCGACGCTGCTGATGTTCGCGAAAAAACCAGGCTGGAAGCCGCTTCTGGCGGTGGCGGGGCTTGTCGGGCTGGTGGACGTGTTCTGCATGGCGCAGATTTATATCCATACGTCGGTTGTCACCTGGCAGCACATCAACACGCTGGTGCTGTTCATCGGCTCGGTGGGAATCATTGGCTCAGCCTGCGTGGCCGTTGGGGCGCCTTCCCGGATTAACCTGCGCGCGGCGGTTGTGATTATTACGCTGCTGGTGCTTGTGCGTCTGGTGATGCAGCCCGTCTGGCTGGCCGACATTACAGCCATGGACAACACCGTGGTGACATTCCCTCACGCTCCGTTACGGATGCTGGAGCAACTGCGCACGGTGCATCTGCTGAGCTGGTGCGTTTCCGTTGTGGGCATGCTGTGTTTTGCCGCGGGCGGTCTGAAGGCCGCGCGAGGCCCGGTGCTGCTGGGCAGCGCATTACTGATTGTGGGTGAGCTAATGCTGCGCTTCGTTTTCTTCAGTATTGGCTGATGGACGGATTAACGCTTATCCCGGCGATGGACGTGACGCATGCGTGCGTTCGTCGCCGTTTCCGCCATGCCTCCTGCCACGCCTGTGCGGACGCTTGCCCTGTGCAGGCGTTCTCTTTTACGGACTCGGGCGTTCTGATTGATGACAGCCGTTGTATTGAATGCGGTGACTGCCTGTTTGTCTGCCCAGCCGGAGCCATTACCGGCATCGTACCGCGAAAACGCTTTTTGCGTGGAGATGCGCTTGTCGGGCCGTTTACGGAACGCGCACCTGGAGTGAATGAGCTGCTACTGTGGCACGCGCAATACCGCGTTCGTTTTATCAGTATTGAGGTGGAGCACCATCCTGACTGGCTGCTGGCGCTTGCCCGGCTTAATCTTACGCTTCGCCGACGCGGTGAAGCGGCGTGGGCATTTAAGCTCATCCCGCACAACGAGGTGAATCTCGTCCGCCGTGCGCTAATGCACGTTCCCCGCGAGGATGTTCGTGCCTGTCGCGTCATGCCCGGCCTGCGTGAGTTGCGAAGGGCTTTTCCCGCGTTTAGCGAGGCAGAGATCGCTCTCGACGCCGGAAAGTGCGTGCTGTGCGGGGCGTGCTGGCGAAGCTGTCAGGAAAAGGCGATTCGTTTTGAGAACGCCAGTCTGAGGGTGGAAACCGAATATTGCACCGGTTGCGGTGGTTGTGAAGCGGTTTGCCAGCATGCGGCGATAAAAGTGACACAAACAGAGGGAATAGCGAAAACGGTAACCATGCCCGCATATGAGGCCATTTGCCAGACGTGCCGCCGTCGGTTCTGGTCATTTACGCCTGAAGAAAAGCGGTGCCCGCTCTGTTTCCACCATCACTACGGGATGCGAAATCTGTCCTGTTGCTAATCTTCGTCTCATTTTAAAAAAATGTTATGTATAACCATAGGCAATGGCGCTATTGCTCTTTATAATCCGCGCCACACCATACTCAGGTATGCAAAAACAACAGAACATTTTACAGAGGTTATCAATGGCTATTGAACGTACTTTTTCCATCATCAAACCAAACGCGGTGGCAAAAAACGTTATTGGCAGCATCTTCGCTCGCTTTGAATCAGCAGGGTTTAAGATCGTTGGCACCAAAATGCTGCATCTGACCGTTGAGCAGGCTCGCGGTTTCTACGCTGAGCATGAAGGTCGCCCATTCTTTGACGGTCTGGTTGAGTTCATGACCTCTGGCCCGATCGTGGTATCCGTGCTGGAAGGCGAAAATGCGGTACAGCGTCACCGTGACCTGCTGGGTGCAACCAACCCGGATAACGCGCTGGCAGGTACGCTGCGCGCTGACTACGCTGACAGCTTCACCGAGAACGGCACCCACGGTTCTGACTCTGTTGAATCTGCAGCGCGCGAAATCGCTTTCTTCTTCGCAGAAGGCGAAGTGTGTCCACGTACCCGTTAATTTAACGGTTTCGTTTACACATTATTTTCGTAAATGCCACGTGCAAACGTGGCATCCCTGCGCCAGACTTTGTACAATGCAACGCCCCGGACGAGCAGAACGCTTTCCGGGGCGTTTCTTTTCAACCCTCCATGGGCCATAACGTGTAACAACGAGGCCGGAAAATATTATGTCTGAATTAGTGAATACCTCCGAAGTCGCCACGCCTGCGGTTCCAAATAAAAATGGAAAAATTAACCTGCTGGATCTGAACCGTCAGCAGATGCGCGAGTTCTTTAAAGAGTTGGGCGAGAAGCCGTTTCGTGCCGATCAGGTCATGAAATGGATGTACCACTATTGCAGCGACAACTTTGATGACATGACTGACATCAACAAAGTGCTGCGCAACAAGCTCAAAGAAGTGGCTGAAATCCGCGCACCGGAAGTGGTGGAAGAACAACGCTCTTCAGATGGCACCATCAAATGGGCGATTGCCGTTGGCGATCAGCGTGTTGAAACCGTGTATATCCCGGAAGACGATCGCGCCACGCTGTGCGTCTCTTCTCAGGTTGGCTGTGCGCTGGAGTGCAAATTCTGCTCAACCGCGCAGCAAGGTTTTAACCGTAACCTGCGTGTATCGGAAATCATTGGCCAGGTCTGGCGTGCCGCGAAAATCGTTGGCGCGGCGAAAGTGACCGGAACCCGCCCAATTACCAACGTGGTGATGATGGGGATGGGTGAACCGCTGCTGAACCTGACTAACGTGGTTCCGGCAATGGAAATCATGCTGGACGATTTCGGTTTTGGCCTCTCCAAACGTCGCGTGACGCTCTCTACATCAGGCGTGGTTCCGGCTCTGGATAAGCTGGGCGACATGATTGATGTGGCGCTGGCCATCTCTCTGCATGCGCCAAACGATGAAATCCGCGACGAAATTGTGCCGATCAACAAAAAGTACAATATCGAAACCTTCCTTGCGGCGGTGCGTCGCTACCTGGAAAAATCCAACGCCAACCAGGGCCGCGTAACCATCGAGTACGTGATGCTCGACCACGTGAACGACGGTACCGAGCATGCGCATGAACTGGCTGCACTGCTGAAAGATACGCCGTGCAAAATTAACCTGATCCCATGGAACCCGTTCCCGGGAGCGCCGTATGGCCGCAGCTCGAACAGCCGTATCGACCGTTTCTCGAAGGTGTTGATGGAGTACGGTTTCACCACCATCGTGCGTAAAACCCGTGGTGATGATATCGATGCCGCATGCGGTCAGCTGGCGGGTGATGTGATTGACCGAACCAAACGTACCCTGCGTAAACGCATGCAGGGCGAGACGATTGCGGTCAAAGCTGTTTGATTATTATGCAATCACGGCGCATTATTGCGCCGTGAAGCATAATCTTACTGAATAATCAGTCAGATTCGTGATGACTGAGTAATAATTACGGTGCGTTTCATACGACTTTCGGGCAGTATGTAACGACGTAACAACAGTTTAGCTTCACGGGCAGGGCGCACTGTCATCTCCGGGCTGACAGTCTTATACTGACTGTTCAAGGTTAACTGACCAGAAGTTTCGCGGTGCGGGTGGCATTGTGACTCACCGGCACCTGAACCCTTATTTTTCACGTACCAGTAGTTGTAGCGAATGAATACTGAAGCCACTCACGACCAACATGAAGCACTCTCCACTGGCGTTCGTCTTCGCAACGCCCGTGAACAACTCGGACTCAGCCAGCAAGCCGTTGCAGAACGCTTGTGCCTGAAGGTTTCCACGGTTCGCGATATTGAAGAAGATAAGGCACCTGCCGATCTGGCTTCAACATTCTTGCGCGGGTATATCCGCTCTTACGCAAAACTGGTGCACATCCCCGAAGACGAATTACTGCCAATGATGGAGAAGCAGGCACCGGTTCGTGCAGCCAAAGTTGCACCGATGCAGAGCTTCTCTTTGGGCAAACGTCGTAAAAAACGTGATGGCTGGCTGATGAGCTTCACCTGGCTGGTGCTGTTTGTGGTGGTCGGTCTGACCGGCGCATGGTGGTGGCAAAACCACAAGGCGCAGCAGGAAGAGATCACCACGATGGCCGATCAATCCTCCGCCGAACTTAACCAGGCCGGAAACGGTAACGCGCAGAGCGTTCCACTGAGCACCGAAAGCGCGGCAACGACCAGCGAACCACAAACCGCGACGACCGATACGCCAGCTACCGACGCTGCGCAGACCCCAGCGGCAACGGCTAACACGCCAGCGCCTCAGACGCAGGCTCCAGCGCAGGATCAAAACGCGGTGGTTGCACCTTCTCAGGCTTCTGTGGATACCGCAACGAACGCACCGGCGGCGAACACCGCTGCCCCCCTGCCGACCGATCAGGCCGGTGTCGCAACGCCCGCGGTTGACCCTAACGCGCTGGTGATGAATTTCACTGCTGACTGCTGGTTAGAAGTCACTGACGCAACAGGTAAAAAACTGTTCAGCGGCCTGCAGCGTAAAGATGGCACGTTAAACCTAACCGGTCAGGCACCGTATAAACTTAAAATCGGCGCTCCGGCAGCGGTACAGATCCAGTATCAAGGAAAACCTGTCGATCTGAGCCGCTTTATCAGAACTAACCAGGTTGCACGTCTTACCGTTAATGCCGAACAATCAGCAGCACAGTAACAGACGGGCTACGCGGGAGATTTTTCATGCATAACCAGGCTCCGATTCAACGTAGAAAATCAAAACGGATTTACGTTGGGAATGTGCCAATCGGCGATGGGGCGCCTATCGCCGTCCAGTCGATGACCAATACGCGCACCACGGATGTGGAAGCGACGGTCAACCAAATCAAAGCCTTAGAACGCGTAGGCGCGGACATTGTTCGCGTCTCCGTGCCAACCATGGACGCCGCAGAGGCGTTCAAACTGATCAAACAGCAGGTCAGTGTGCCGCTGGTTGCAGACATCCACTTCGACTACCGCATTGCGCTTAAAGTTGCCGAATACGGCGTCGACTGCCTGCGTATTAACCCAGGCAACATCGGTAACGAAGAGCGTATCCGCATGGTGGTGGACTGCGCACGCGATAAGAACATCCCCATCCGTATCGGCGTGAACGCCGGTTCTCTGGAAAAAGATCTGCAGGAAAAGTACGGCGAACCCACGCCGCAGGCGCTGCTTGAATCCGCCATGCGTCACGTTGATCATCTGGATCGTCTTAACTTCGATCAGTTCAAGGTCAGCGTAAAAGCCTCCGATGTCTTCCTGGCGGTAGAGTCCTATCGTCTGCTGGCGAAGCAGATCGAGCAGCCCCTGCACCTTGGGATCACCGAAGCGGGTGGCCTGCGCAGTGGCTCTGTCAAATCAGCCATCGGCCTGGGTCTGCTGCTCTCGGAAGGGATCGGCGACACCCTGCGCGTTTCGCTGGCGGCCGATCCGGTCGAAGAGATCAAAGTTGGCTTCGACATTCTGAAATCACTGCGTATCCGCGCACGTGGGATCAACTTCATTGCCTGTCCAACCTGTTCACGTCAGGAGTTTGACGTCATCGGAACCGTGAATGCCCTGGAGCAACGTCTTGAAGACATCATCACCCCAATGGACGTCTCCATCATCGGTTGTGTGGTGAATGGCCCGGGTGAAGCGCTGGTGTCAACGCTGGGCGTCACCGGCGGTAACAACAAAAGTGGTCTCTATGAAGATGGCGTTCGTAAAGATCGTCTGGATAATAGTGATATGATCGACCAGCTTGAAGCGCGCATTCGTGCCAAAGCGTCGATGATGGACGAAGCGCAGCGCATCAGCGTTCAGCAGGTTGAAAAATAACGTGATGGGAAGCGAAGTGCTTCCCATGTATGATTGAACCCATTCTTTGGGTTCTTTTTTGTATATAGAAAGAGAATAAACGTGGCAAAAAACATTCAAGCCATCCGCGGCATGAACGATTATCTGCCTGGCGAAACCGCCATCTGGCAGCGCATTGAAGGCACACTGAAACAGGTGCTCGGCAGCTACGGTTACAGCGAAATCCGTTTGCCGATTGTAGAGCAGACCCCGTTATTCAAACGCGCGATCGGCGAAGTGACCGACGTGGTTGAAAAAGAGATGTACACCTTTGAGGACCGCAACGGCGACAGCCTGACGCTGCGTCCTGAAGGTACGGCGGGCTGCGTACGCGCCGGCATCGAACATGGTCTCCTGTACAATCAGGAGCAGCGCCTGTGGTATATCGGCCCGATGTTCCGCCACGAACGTCCGCAGAAAGGTCGTTATCGCCAGTTCAACCAGCTGGGTGTGGAAGTGTTTGGCCTGCAAGGCCCCGACATTGACGCTGAGCTGATCATGCTGACCGCCCGCTGGTGGCGTGCGCTGGGCATCTCCGAGCACGTCTCTCTGGAGCTGAACTCTATCGGCTCTCTGGAAGCGCGTGCTAACTACCGCGATGCGCTGGTGGCGTTCCTTGAAGAGCACAAAGAGAAGCTGGACGAAGACTGCAAACGTCGCATGTACAGCAACCCGCTGCGCGTGCTTGATTCCAAAAATCCGGACGTGCAGGCGCTGCTGAACGATGCGCCTGCATTAGGCGATTACCTGGACGACGAGTCTCGCGAACACTTTGCTGGTCTTTGCAAACTGCTCGAAGCAGCAGGCATTGCCTATACCGTTAATCAGCGCCTGGTGCGCGGTCTGGACTACTATAACCGTACCGTGTTTGAGTGGGTTACCACCAGCCTCGGTTCGCAGGGCACCGTGTGTGCTGGCGGCCGTTATGACGGTCTGGTTGAGCAGCTTGGCGGCCGTGCCGCGCCTGCGGTTGGCTTCGCAATGGGCCTTGAGCGACTTGTTTTGCTGGTTCAGGCAGTTAATCCGGAATTTAAAGCAGATTCCGTTGTCGATATATACCTGGTGGCCTCAGGCGCGGAAACGCAGTCTGCGGCGATGCAGCTTGCTGAACACATCCGTGACCAGTTACCAGATGTTAAGCTGATGGTGAACCACGGTGGCGGTAATATGAAAAAGCAAATTGCCCGTGCTAACAAAAGAAAAGCTCGCATTGCTCTAATCATTGATGATTTCGAATTTGGCATGGGAATGGTCGGCGTTAAGGATTTGGATACAGGTGAACAAGTCAATGTCAGTCAACTATTTGTAACAGAGCATCTGCGCAAATTACTGGCACTGGACTGAGGAGAAGGACTGCGTGGAAATTTACGAGAACGAACACGACCAGGTCGACGCGATCAAACGCTTCTTTGCTGAAAACGGCAAAGCGCTGGTTGTTGGGGTTATTTTAGGTGTAGGTGCATTGATTGGCTGGCGCTACTGGAACAATCATCAGGCGGATTCCGCGCGCGGCGCGTCTCTGTCCTATGAAAATACCGTGAGCGCCATTCGTGCCGATCAGCCGCAAACGCTGACGGCAGCAGAGAAATTTGCCGCTGACAACAAAAACACCTACGGTGCGCTGGCCGCGCTGGAAGTGGCTCAGCAGTACATCGACAAGAACGAACTGGATAAAGCGGCTGCCCAGCTGTCGCAGGGGCTTGCGGCCGCCAGCGATGACAACCTGAAAGCGGTTATCAATCTGCGCCTGGCCCGTATCCAGGTTCAGCAGAAAAAAGCTGATGAAGCGCTGAAAACGCTCGATACCATCAAAGGCGAAGGTTTTGCTGCCATCGTTGCCGATCTGCGCGGTGAAGCACTGCTGAGCAAAGGTGATAAAGCGGGCGCGCGTAAAGCGTGGCAAGCTGGTGTAGATAGCAATGCATCCCCTGCGCTGAGCGAAATGATGCAGATGAAAATAAATAATTTGTCCGTCTGAGAGGGACCCGATGCAATTGCGTAAATTACTTCTGCCAGGACTGCTTTCTGTTACGTTATTGAGTGGCTGTTCACTGTTCAGTGGCGAAGAAGACGTTGTGAAAATGTCCCCGCTGCCGACGGTTGAAAACCAGTTTACCCCGTCAACCGCGTGGAGTACTTCCGTGGGGGATGGAATTGGTGATTTCTATTCCAACCTGCACCCGGCTTTTGCTGACAGCGTTATCTATGCGGCTGACCGTAAAGGTACCGTAAAAGCGCTTAACGCCGATGACGGAAAAGAAGTGTGGTCCGTTAACCTGGCGGAAAAAGACGGCTGGTTCTCCCGTAAACCTGCACTGCTGTCTGGCGGCCTGACCGTTGCCGGCGGTCACGTATATGTGGGAAGCGAAAAAGCACAGGTCTATGCCCTGAACACCAGCGACGGTTCTGTTGCCTGGCAAACCACGGTTGCCGGTGAGTCTCTGTCTCGTCCGGTGGTGAGCGACGGCCTGGTGCTGATCCACACCAGCAACGGCCAGCTACAGGCGCTGAACGAAGCCGATGGTCTGGTGAAATGGACCGTCAACCTGGATATGCCATCACTCTCCCTGCGCGGCGAATCTGCCCCGGCGACAGCCTTTGGTGCTGCCATTGTGGGTGGTGATAACGGTCGTGTGAGCGCGGTGCTGATGCAGCAAGGTCAGATGATCTGGCAGCAGCGTATTTCTCAGGCGACGGGGTCAACTGAAATCGACCGTCTGAACGACGTCGACACGACGCCTGTTATCGTCAACGGTGTGGTTTATGCGCTGGCGTATAACGGCAACCTGACCGCGCTCGATCTGCGCAGTGGCCAGATCATGTGGAAACGTGAACTGGGCTCAGTGAATGATTTCATTGTTGATGGTAACCGTATCTATATGGTTGACCAGAACGACCGTCTGCTGGCGCTGAGCACCGATGGCGGCGTGACGCTGTGGACGCAAAGCGATCTGCTGCACCGTCTGCTGACCGCACCGGCGCTGTATAACGGTAGCCTGGTGGTGGGTGATAGCGAAGGCTACATGCACTGGATCGATCCGGAGACGGGCCGCTTTACTGCGCAGCAAAAAGTCGACAGCTCTGGCTTCCTCACCGACCCGGTTGTGGCTGACGGCAAACTGCTGATTCAGGCAAAAGACGGCACGCTGTACGCGATCACGCGTTAATTACCCGGCGGTTGTAGTATACTAAACGGCTCCTGTTCACTCAGGAGCCGTTTTGACATTTTTAAAAACGCTGCGAAAGCGACGTTATTTTGAATTTTATGAGGCTTCAAACATGGTACCTGTGGTCGCGCTTGTCGGGCGCCCTAACGTTGGAAAATCCACTCTTTTTAACCGTTTAACACGCACCCGTGATGCGCTGGTTGCGGATTTCCCGGGTCTGACGCGTGACCGTAAGTACGGTCGTGCAGAGGTGGAAGGACGCGAGTTCATCTGTATCGATACCGGTGGTATCGACGGGACAGAAGACGGCGTTGAAACCCGCATGGCGGAGCAGTCTCTGCTGGCCATCGAAGAGGCAGACGTCGTGTTGTTTATGGTGGATGCCCGTGCTGGCCTGATGCCTGCGGATTCCGCCATTGCTAAACATCTGCGTTCGCGTGAAAAACCGACCTTCCTGGTGGCGAACAAAACTGACGGTATCGATGCCGATCAGGCGATCGCCGATTTCTGGTCTTTAGGTCTGGGTGACATCTACCCGATCGCCGCATCGCATGGCCGTGGCGTGACCAGCCTGCTGGAAACCGTTCTGCTGCCGTGGGTTGACGAAGTGAACCCACCGGAAGAGGTGGACGAAGACGCGGCATACTGGGCGCAGTTCGAAGACGGTGAAGAAGGCGAAGAAGAAGAGCCTGAAGAGACATTCAACCCGCAGGATCTGCCGATTAAGCTGGCCATTGTGGGGCGTCCAAACGTAGGTAAGTCTACGCTCACTAACCGTATTCTGGGCGAAGAGCGTGTGGTGGTATACGACATGCCGGGCACCACCCGCGACAGCATCTACATCCCGATGGAGCGTGATGAGCGTGAGTATGTGCTCATCGACACCGCGGGCGTGCGTAAGCGCGGAAAAATCACCGATGTGGTGGAGAAATTCTCCGTCATCAAAACCCTGCAGGCGATTGAAGATGCCAACGTTGTGCTGCTGGTTATCGACGCGCGTGAAGGTATCTCCGATCAGGACTTGTCGCTGCTCGGCTTTATCCTCAATAGTGGGCGCTCACTGGTTATCGTGGTGAACAAATGGGATGGCCTGAGCAATGAAGTTCGTGAGCAGGTGAAAGAGACGCTGGACTTCCGTCTGGGCTTCATCGACTTTGCTCGCGTGCACTTTATCTCTGCGCTGCACGGCAGCGGTGTGGGTAACCTGTTCGACTCCGTGCGTGAAGCATATGACAGCTCCACCCGTCGTCAGAGCACCGCTATGCTGACCCGCATCATGAACATGGCAGCAGAAGACCATCAGCCGCCGCTGGTACGTGGCCGTCGCGTGAAGCTGAAATACGCCCACGCCGGTGGTTATAACCCGCCAATCGTAGTGATTCATGGCAACCAGGTGAAAGACCTGCCGGATTCCTACAAGCGTTATCTGATGAACTACTTCCGTAAATCGCTGGACGTGATGGGCACCCCTATCCGTATCCAGTTCAAGGAAGGGGATAACCCGTTTGCTAACAAGCGTAACACCCTGACGCCAAACCAGATGCGTAAGCGTAAGCGTTTGATTAAGCACATTAAGAAAAGCAAATAAGCTTTGCGATCTTACGAAAACCCGCGCCTGTCGCGGGTTTTTTTCGCCCATACAAAACGCCTGCCTTCCTTGTGTGAAGTCAATCACTATTCGCTTTTAACCATGTTTAAATCTAAGAAAGTAGACAATCGTCGAATTTTCATCTTAAAGTCCAGGGTCAGGTACTAGACAAAACTAGCGCCTGGTTATCAAATGGTTAACTCATTTTTCGCCGCATGTAAAAAATCGGTCAGATACGTAACTGGCCGGCGTACGCGCGGTGCTTTCAGCACAACGACATACCTTTCGGGAGAATTATGCAATCCTCTGTTAATCAAAAAGAAAGCCGAACGTTCTTCGGCCATCCTTATCCGCTCGGTTCGCTGTTCTTTACCGAGATGTGGGAGCGTTTCTCGTTTTACGGCATTCGTCCGTTACTGATCCTCTTTATGGCCGCCACCGTCTATGACGGCGGCATGGGGCTGGCGCGTGAAAACGCCTCGGCGATTGTCGGTATCTTCGCCGGTACCATGTACCTGGCCGCGCTGCCGGGTGGCTGGCTGGCCGATAACTGGCTCGGCCAGCAGCGAGCCGTCTGGTACGGTTCGATTCTGATTGCGCTCGGCCACCTGTCGATTGCGCTCTCGGCGGTGATGGGGAACAACCTGTTCTTTATCGGCCTGATGTTTATTGTGCTGGGATCGGGCCTGTTCAAGACCTGTATCTCCGTGATGGTCGGCACCCTGTATAAAAAAGGCGATGCGCGTCGTGACGGCGGATTCTCGCTGTTCTATATGGGCATCAACATGGGCTCGTTCATTGCGCCGCTGATTTCTGGCTGGTTGATTAAAACCCACGGCTGGCACTGGGGCTTTGGTATTGGCGGCATCGGGATGCTGGTGGCGCTGATTATCTTCCGCGTGTTTGCTGTCCCGTCCATGAAGCGCTACGACAGCGAAGTGGGCCTCGATTCCACCTGGAACAGCCCGGTGGTCAAACGCAACGGCGTGGGCGCGTGGCTGCTGGCGCTGGCGGTTGGGGTGGCGGTTCTCGTCACGCTGATCGCCCAGGGGGTCATTGTGATTAACCCGGTCGCGGTGGCCAGTATGCTGGTCTATGTGATTGCGGCATCCGTTGCGCTCTACTTTATTTATCTGTTCATCTTCGCGGGCCTGACCCGTAAAGAGCGCGCCAGACTGCTGGTCTGCTTTATCCTGCTGGTTTCCGCTGCGTTCTTCTGGTCCGCGTTTGAACAGAAACCGACTTCCTTTAACCTGTTTGCCAACGACTACACCAATCGCATGATCGGTGATTTCGAAATTCCGGCCGTATGGTTCCAGTCGATCAACGCCCTGTTCATCATTCTGCTGGCGCCGGTATTCAGCTGGGCGTGGCCGAAGCTTGCCACCATGAACATTCGCCCGAGCAGTATCACCAAGTTTGTTATTGGTATTCTCTGTGCGGCGGCGGGCTTTGGCCTGATGATGCTGGCGGCGCAGAATGTGCTGAGCAACGGCGGGGCAGGCGTTTCGCCGTTCTGGCTGGTAGGCAGTATTTTGATGCTGACGCTGGGTGAGCTGTGTCTGAGCCCGATTGGTCTGGCTACCATGACCCTGCTGGCACCAGAAAGAATGCGCGGCCAGATGATGGGGCTGTGGTTCTGCGCAAGTGCGTTGGGTAACCTGGCTGCCGGTCTGATTGGCGGCCACGTGAAGGCCGACCAGCTGGATATGCTGCCGGATCTCTTCGCGCGTTGCTCCATCGCGCTGCTGATTTGTGCTGCGGTACTGATCGTTCTCATTGTGCCGGTTCGTCGCATGCTGGAAAATGCCCGGACGAAACCTGCCACTGAGGCGGTATAATCGATCCGCCGGGGCGACCGCTTCGCCCCGGCAACCTGCTTAAGGAGTTACTATGTCGATCGCCTGTCCAACCTGCCATGCCGAGCTGGAGCCGCAAAACGGCGTGGCTTACTGCGAACACTGTCACAAAGATATTGCGCTCGAAGCCCGCTGCCCGGAGTGCCATCAGCCACTCCAGGTATTAAAGGCCTGCGGTGCGGTGGACTATTTCTGCCAGAACGGCCACGGCCTGATCTCTAAAAAACGCGTGGAGTTCGTCCCTGTCGGGGCTTAATCACACACGCAGCCTTCGCCTTTCTGCCAGAGTTCAACCAGCGATTCGGGCGCTTCCTGCTCCGGTACCAGCACAATAATATCGGTATACTGCGCTTCGTTGTGCCGGGTCCAGAAGATCTGGATACGAAAATAACGCTGGTCACCGCTGCCTGGTGACGACGTCTGACCAGGCGGTTGCCCACGCGGAATGGCTTGCTCCAGAATACTCACCACACGCTGACGCTGCGCCTCATTGAGAGATGAGAGCGTGATGGTGCGCTGGCCGCTCAGCCTGGGAATAAAAGCGACGCCGCCTTCCCGGGCCAGCTCAACCACGGCGTCATCCGTCAGTTCCGGAACCTGCATTTACAGCACTCCCACCTGTTCCCAGGCTTGTCTTATTGCCGCCCCAACGTCGCTGCCCGAGCGCTTTTCGCCGTGGGCTATCGTCAGTTTTGCGAAGGCATCAAAATCCGCATCTTGTGGCAGATTGCGATCGCAAACTGTGTCGTACCAGGCATAACCCGCTTTTTCCCAGGCATAGCCGCCGATTGCCGTTGCGGCCAGATAAAACGCCCGGTTGGGAATGCCGGAGTTAAGATGGACGCCGCCGTTATCTTCACGCGTTTTGATGAAATCCTTCATGTGCGCCGGTTGCGGATCTTTACCGAGCAGAGGATCGTCATAGGCGGTGCCCGGCTCCGACATGGAGCGCAGTCCTTTGCCGTTAATCCCTTTCGCCAGCAGACCTTCGCCAATCAGCCAGTCGGCCTGGTCGGCGGTTTGCTTCAGGTGATACTGTTTAACCAGCGAGCCAAACACGTCCGACAGGGACTCATTCAGCGCACCCGATTGTTCAAAATAGATCAGCCCGGCTTCGGTCTCGGTAACGCCATGGCTGAGTTCGTGCGCCACAACGTCGATGGCAATGGTAAAACGGTTAAATATTTCCCCGTCGCCATCGCCAAAGACCATCTGCTGACCGTTCCAGAAGGCGTTCTGGTATTCCCGGCCATAATGCACGGTGCCGGTGAGGATCAGCCCTTTATTATCGAGCGAGTCACGCTGGTATTCTTTCCAGAAGAAATCGTGGGTGATGCCTAAATAGTCATAGGCTTCATCGACGGCCACATCCCCATTGGACGGCTGGCCTTCATAGCGCACCTGCGTGCCTGGCAGCTCCTGGGTCTGTTTCGCATCGTAGATATCACGCTCCAACTGTCCGGCTTTGCTCACGTGCGGCGCGGCTGGTTTACCGGGCATGTGGGCCATTAGCGTCTGGACATGGGTTAAAGTCTGGCGGGCGCAGCGCTGCTGCGGCTCAGAACCGCTTTCGATAATACGACGAAGAATATAGGGGGGGATCACGCTGTGAATTCGGGTCATGCAACTCTCCTGTTTTCTGGCAATGCCGAAAAAAGAATCTTCTTAAGTGTAAAACATTAAACCGGTGCTGGTTGTAAGTCGGACAATTCGTCTCCTTAAAAACTGGCGCAACGCTTCACCACCGTTTAGGTTTTTTAAACGGCATTAAGTAAGAGGAGCGTAATGAACAGACAGACTTCGCTGAGCATAACCGGGTTTTCAATCATCGCGGTGACCTATGGTATGGCAAGGTTTTCGTGGGGCCTGATGCTGCCTGATATCCGCCAGGCTATCCCTTTCACCCCGCAGGTGGCGGGGTTTATAGCCTCCTGTAGTTATGCGGCGTATTGCATGTCGATATTTATGGCCTCATACCTTATTGCGCGCGTTGGGCCTCGTTTGCCCGCCTTGCTGGCGGCCATCGCCGCCGCCGCGGGGTTGTTCATTCTCGCGACTTCGGCACATTCAACGATGCTGGCGACAGGTTTATTTATTGCCGGGCTGAGCTCGGGCCTGGCCTCACCGGCCCTTGCCGGGGCGGTTAATGACAGGATCGCCCCTGACCGTCAGCTCCATGTGAATACCACCATCAATGCCGGAACGAGCGGTGGGATCATTCTCTCGGTGCCCGTTCTGTTTTTCATGCCCGGGGGCTGGCGGGCAGCCTGTGTTGTGTTCGCTATTATGGCGCTGCTGTGCCTGCCGGCTTTGTGGCGGTATCTGCCGTCATCTGCGGCGAAATCCCGTGAGTCAACGCCAAAGGTGCTATCTATCGTACGCAAACCCGGCATGTTTCGGCTGCTGGGGATTGCCTTTATCAGCGGTATGGCCAGCGCCGCATGGTGGAGCTTTGGCCCGGAAATACTTATGCGTCACACGGAGCTGGATAGCGCAGCGACCAATGTTCTCTGGCTGATAAGCGGCGGGGCGGGGATTGTTGCCATATTTACCGGAAGTATGGCAAGGCGTATCGGCATGCGGGGGGTCTATCGTTTATCCCAGATCTTCATGGCCATTTCTCTGGCGGTTCTGACAATAAGCCACGGTTTCTCCTGGTGGCTTATTCCGGCAGTGGCCATGAGCGGCGCGGGGTATGTGATTTTGTCCGGGGTATTGTTGGTGAAGGGGGCAGAGATCGCACATCCTTCACCTGCGGCTGGAGTCAGCCTGGCCTTTCTTATGCTGGCAGGTGGGCAGGTTGTGGGGGCTATCCTTTTTGGCCTGCTTCTGGGGTTAACGAGCGCAGTGGCTGCGCTGGCGATTTTTTCAGGCATGTCCTGGCTGATGCTAGCCGTCACGCCAGAGAGCCATCGCTGATTACGCCTTTTTACGGGCGCGAGGTTTTTTTACCGGCATCACGCCTTTCACTTCGCTTTCCACCCAGCCGTCCGACAGACGGGTGGTCAGCACGTCTCCGGCTTTCACCTGTTTGGTTTGCTTCAGCACTTTGCCGTCAGTGGCGGTGGTAACGCTATAGCCGCGTGCCAGGGTAGAAAGTGGGCTAACCGCTTCAAGATGGGTCACCGCATTGCCAAAGCGTTCGCGGGTGGTGCTAAGTCGTGCCCGGACAGTTTCTGCCAGACGATACTCCAGCTGCTGAATGCGCGTTTGTGCGCGGTAAATTTTCGGCTGCGGGTTTTGCTGATTCAGGCGCTGCGTCACGCGCTGCTGACGCGACATCGCGCGCTTGAGCTGATTATCCAGCGCGAAGTTCATCCGCTGGCGCAGACGCTCCAGCACGGTTTGCTGACGCGCAAGGCGAAGCTGTGGATGCTGCTGCTGCAGGCGGTGATGAAGCTGGGTAAAGCGGCGGGTACGGTTAGCGAGGAAGTAGTCCATCGCCATCTCCAGGCGCTGCTGGCCGTTCTGGATCTGACGCAGCAGCTCCAGCTGATTGCGGCTCACCACTTCCGCCGCAGCAGACGGCGTAGGCGCGCGTAAATCCGCAACGAAATCGGCTATCGTCACATCCGTTTCATGCCCGACCGCGCTCACGATGGGAATAGCACTCGCAAAAATCGCCCGCGCCACGCGCTCGTCGTTGAAGCTCCACAAATCTTCCAGCGAGCCGCCGCCACGCCCAACGATTAATACGTCGCACTCCTGACGCGCGTTCGCCAGCTCAATGGCACGCACAATCTGGCCTGGTGCATCCTCACCCTGAACAGCGGTCGGGTAGATGATAACGGGCAGGGAAGGATCGCGACGCTTGAGGACGTGCAAAATATCGTGCAGCGCGGCACCGGTTTTCGAAGTGATTACCCCAACGCAGTGGGCTGGTGAGGGCAGGGGCTTTTTATACTGCTGGTCGAACAACCCCTCTTGCGAAAGCGCAGCCTTAAGCTGTTCATACTTCTGCTGGAGTAAGCCTTCGCCCGCAGGTTGCATGCTCTCGACGATAATCTGGTAGTCGCCGCGCGGTTCATACAATGTGATATTGGCGCGCACCAGCACCTGCTGGCCATGCTGAGGACGAAACGTCACGCGGCGGTTGCTGTTGCGGAACATGGCGCAGCGCACCTGGGCGGTGTCGTCTTTTAACGTAAAGTACCAGTGGCCGGAAGCGGGCTGCGTGAAGTTAGAGATCTCACCGCTGATCCAGACCTGCCCCATTTCCTGCTCAAGCAGCAAACGCACCGTCTGATTCAGGCGGCTGACAGTATAAATTGAGGGGGATTGAGAGGATAACATGTGAGCGGGATCAAATTCTAAATCAGCAAGTTATTCAGTCGATAGTAACCTGCTGAGAGGTGAGTGCAAGGTTTTTTTATAAAAAAGTGTGGATGCAATCGGTTACGCTCTGTATAATGCCACGGCAATATTTAACCACCCAGGTCAGAGATATTGCCCATGCTACGTATCGCTAAAGAAGCACTGACGTTTGACGACGTCCTCCTCGTTCCCGCTCACTCCACCGTTCTGCCGAATACTGCCGATCTCAGCACGCAGTTGACGAAAACCATTCGCCTGAACATTCCTATGCTCTCTGCGGCAATGGACACCGTGACTGAAGCGCGCCTGGCTATTGCCCTGGCACAGGAAGGTGGCATTGGCTTTATTCACAAAAACATGTCTATCGAGCGTCAGGCTGAAGAAGTTCGCCGCGTGAAGAAGCATGAATCCGGCATCGTATCCGATCCACAGACCGTTCTGCCAACCACCACCCTGCACGAAGTGAAAGCCCTGACCGAACGTAACGGCTTTGCCGGTTACCCGGTGGTGACCGAAGAGAACGAGCTGGTGGGTATCATCACCGGCCGTGACGTGCGTTTCGTGACCGACCTGAACCAGCCGGTTAGCGTATATATGACGCCAAAAGAGCGTCTGGTGACCGTGCGTGAAGGTGAAGCGCGTGATGTCGTCTTCGCAAAAATGCACGAAAAACGCGTTGAGAAAGCGCTGGTTGTGGATGCGAACTTCCACCTGCGCGGTATGATCACCGTTAAAGACTTCCAGAAAGCAGAACGTAAACCTAACGCCTGTAAAGACGAGCATGGCCGTCTGCGCGTAGGCGCTGCGGTTGGCGCAGGTGCCGGTAACGAAGAGCGTGTTGATGCGCTGGTTGCCGCAGGCGTTGACGTGCTGCTGATTGACTCCTCCCACGGCCACTCCGAAGGCGTTCTGCAACGTATTCGCGACACCCGTGCGAAATATCCTGATCTGCAGATCATCGGCGGTAACGTGGCGACGGGCGCAGGTGCTCGCGCGCTGGCTGATGCAGGTTGCAGCGCGGTGAAAGTGGGTATCGGCCCAGGCTCCATCTGTACAACCCGTATCGTGACCGGTGTAGGTGTTCCACAGATCACTGCGGTTTCTGACGCGGTTGAAGCGCTGGAAGGCACCGGTATTCCGGTCATCGCAGACGGCGGTATCCGCTTCTCTGGCGACATCGCTAAAGCGATCGCCGCAGGTGCTTCCGCGGTGATGGTTGGCTCCATGCTGGCAGGGACTGAAGAATCCCCGGGTGAAATCGAACTCTACCAGGGCCGTTCTTACAAATCTTACCGCGGTATGGGCTCTCTGGGCGCGATGTCCAAAGGTTCTTCTGACCGTTACTTCCAGACCGATAACGCCGCTGACAAACTGGTGCCGGAAGGTATCGAAGGGCGCGTTGCCTATAAAGGCCGTCTGAAAGAGATCATTCACCAGCAGATGGGCGGCCTGCGCTCCTGTATGGGTCTGACCGGCTGTGGTACCATTGACCTGCTGCGTACTAAAGCGGAATTCGTACGCATCAGCGGTGCGGGTATCCAGGAGAGCCACGTTCACGACGTGACGATCACCAAAGAGTCCCCGAACTACCGTCTGGGCTCCTGATAAGTTTCCGCGCCCGGCTCATGCCGGGCGCTCTGTTTTTGTTTCACTTGCCTCGGAATTAGCGTCAATGACGGAAAACATTCATAAACATCGCATTCTCATCCTGGACTTTGGTTCTCAGTACACTCAGTTGGTGGCGCGTCGCGTGCGTGAACTGGGCGTTTACTGTGAACTGTGGGCGTGGGATGTCACGGAAGCACAGATTCGCGAATTCAATCCTAGCGGCATTATCCTGTCCGGCGGCCCGGAAAGCACCACCGAAGAGAACAGCCCGCGCGCACCGCAGTACGTGTTCGAAGCGGGTGTGCCGGTATTCGGCGTCTGCTACGGTATGCAGACCATGGCAATGCAGCTGGGCGGCCATGTAGAAGGCTCTAACGAGCGTGAGTTTGGCTATGCACAGGTTGAAGTGGTGAACGACAGCGCGCTGGTGCGCGGTATCGAAGACTCCCTGACCGCAGACGGCAAACCGCTGCTGGACGTGTGGATGAGCCACGGCGATAAAGTGACCGCTATCCCGTCCGACTTCGTGACCGTTGCCAGCACCGAAAGCTGCCCGTTCGCGATTATGGCGAACGAAGAGAAACGCTTCTACGGCGTGCAGTTCCACCCGGAAGTGACCCACACCCGTCAGGGTATGCGCATGCTGGAGCGCTTCGTGCGCGATATCTGCCAGTGTGAAGCGCTGTGGACCCCGGCTAAAATCATCGACGACGCCGTTGAGCGCATCCGTCAGCAGGTTGGCGATGACAAAGTCATTCTCGGCCTGTCCGGTGGCGTTGACTCCTCCGTAACCGCGATGCTGCTGCACCGCGCTATCGGTAAAAACCTGACCTGCGTATTCGTGGACAACGGTCTGCTGCGTCTGAATGAAGCCCAGCAGGTCATGGACATGTTTGGTGACCACTTCGGTCTGAACATCGTTCATGTGGAAGGCGAACAGCGCTTCCTGGACGCGCTGGCCGGTGTCAACGATCCGGAAGCCAAACGTAAGATCATCGGCCGCGTCTTCGTGGAAGTGTTCGACGAAGAAGCGCTGAAGCTGGAAGACGTGAAGTGGCTGGCACAGGGCACAATCTACCCTGACGTGATCGAGTCTGCGGCATCCGCAACCGGTAAAGCACACGTCATCAAATCTCACCACAACGTGGGCGGCCTGCCGAAAGAGATGAAGATGGGTCTGGTTGAACCGCTGCGTGAGCTGTTCAAAGACGAAGTGCGTAAGATCGGTCTGGAACTGGGTCTGCCGTACGACATGCTCTACCGTCACCCGTTCCCGGGGCCGGGTCTGGGCGTGCGTGTGCTGGGCGAAGTGAAGAAAGAGTACTGCGACCTGCTGCGTCGCGCGGATGCTATCTTCATCGAAGAGTTGCACAAAGCTGACCTGTATAACAAAGTGAGTCAGGCGTTCACCGTGTTCCTACCAGTTCGCTCCGTCGGCGTTATGGGCGATGGCCGTAAGTACGACTGGGTTGTTTCCCTGCGTGCGGTGGAAACCATCGACTTCATGACCGCGCACTGGGCGCACCTGCCGTATGACTTCCTGGGCCGTGTGTCTAACCGCATCATCAACGAAGTGAACGGTATTTCCCGCGTGGTGTATGACATCAGCGGTAAGCCACCGGCTACGATTGAGTGGGAATAATCCCCCTCTGAGTTAACACCAAAACCCTCTGCCTGCGCAGGGGGTTTTTTATTTCCTTACTTCCCTTCACCCAACCTATACGCCAGCGCCACCACCAGCGACTGCACCAGGCACAGCGTTGCCGACTGAGATCGAAACGCATCCACCTGCGCCTCTTTCACCACAAAGCAGAGATCGCTAAATGTCGCCAGCGGGCTAATCTGGCTGTCCGTAATCACAATCTGCCGCGCGCCGACGCTGGCGGCGGTTTCGCTGACCATCACCGTCTCTTCCGCGTACGGCGAGAAGCTGATCGACACCACAATGTCGCGCGCCTTAATGCGGCTGATCTGCTCACGCAGCATACCGCCCATGCCGTCGAGCAGAATTGGGCGGCACTCCAGGTGGCTTAAAGCATAGGTGAGATAAGCAGCGACGCTAAAGGAGCGGCGCAGTCCGGCGATGTAGATGGTGTCCGCGTCGGCCAGAAGCTGTACGGCGCGCTCCAGCATCTCCGGTTCGGCGCGGGCGGCCAACTGCTGCAGCGCCTGCGCGTTCGAGCGGGCAAACTCCTGCAAAATATCGAGCGGCGTTTCCGGCACGGCTTCGCTCTCCATTTCGCGGAACAGCCGCGCGCGATCGCTGTAGCTGGCGGTCTCCTCCACCAGGTTCATACGAAACAGCTGTTTCATCTCGTTGAAGCCGGTAAAGTCAAAGGCATTGGCAAAACGGATCAGCGTCGAGGGCGGCACATCGGCACGCTCGGCAATGACCGCAACCGTATCAAACGCCACACTGTTCGTATTATCCAGTACATAGCGGGAGACCTGCTGCAGCCTCTTGCTCAGGCTATCGTAGCGATCGCGGATTTGCTGCTGCAGTTCGTTCAGGCTGGTTGCTGTCGTCATGTTATCCCCCAAATACAGTCTTATGATTCTAAACGCAAAACCGCGTCTTTTAAATGTTGGCCATCCATCTGGCAGCAAAAATGAAACAGAAACTTCACTCATTTCATCGCCTGAAAATCCTTAATAGCGCACGCTGCGTCAGTGTTGTTGCCTGTTAACATAAAAATCCATCCTTGATCACAATAATCATCATTTATTTTATTTCAACTTAAAATGGAATATTTGTTTCATATATAGTGTTCAGTACACAGTGTTCAGGTAACAGTCACGTATCAACAGCGAGAGGTTAAGGATGGAGACGGTAGCGAATTTTATTCACGGCGAATGTGTCACCGGTTCAGGCCAGCGCGTTCAGGCGATCTTCAACCCGGCCACCGGCGAGCAGATCCGTCAGGTGGTGATGAGTACGGCACAGGAAACGGAGCAGGCGATTGCCGCCGCGCAGCAGGCGTTTCCGGCGTGGGCGCGTCATTCTCCGCTTAAGCGCGCGCGTGTGATGTTCCGCTTCAAAGCGCTGCTGGAAGAGAATATGGAACGTCTGGCCCGTCTTATCAGCGAAGAGCACGGTAAGGTCTTCTCCGACGCGGTAGGCGAGCTGACCCGTGGCCTGGAAGTGGTGGAGTTCGCCTGTGGCATCCCGCATCTGCAAAAGGGTGAACACTCTGCCAACGTGGGCACCGGTGTGGACAGCCACTCGCTGATGCAGCCGCTCGGCGTCTGCGCCGGGATCACGCCGTTTAACTTCCCGGCGATGGTGCCGATGTGGATGTTCCCGATTGCGCTGGCGACCGGCAATACCTTCGTGCTGAAACCATCAGAAAAAGATCCCTCTCTGGCGCTCGCGCTGGCAAAACTGCTGAAAGAGGCCGGCCTGCCGGACGGCGTGTTTAACGTGGTGCAGGGGGATAAAGAATCCGTTGATGTGCTATTGACCGACCCGCGCGTGCAGGCCGTGAGCTTTGTTGGCTCTACGCCGATTGCGGAATATATCTACCAGACCGCGTCCGCCCACGGCAAACGCTGTCAGGCGCTGGGTGGGGCGAAAAACCACTGCATTTTAATGCCGGATGCCGACATGGAGATGGCAACCAACGCCATTATGGGCGCGGCCTACGGCGCGGCGGGGGAACGCTGTATGGCGCTTTCTGTGGTACTGGCGGGGGGGGGGAAAAACCCCGGAGGACCCC
>NZ_JAQZRK010000018.1:0-96700 GCF_028737495.1 Enterobacter cloacae complex sp. 2022EL-00981 | reverse complement strand
AAATTTCTGGCAGACTGTCTGTAAAGGCACGATGAGGTCTCTTCTGATTTGTTAGCGCAACCAGTAGATCACACTTCATCGTGCTTTTCATTTTTCTGGGGAACCCTCAGCCCTGTGGGAGAGGGTTAGGGTGAGGGGGAAAAAATCACAACACCGGCGGCAGCAACCCCACCAGACGCCCCTCTTCCAGAAGCTGCATCGCCTTATCAATATCCGGCGCAAAGAAGCGGTCATCATCGTAATGCGATACGTGCTCACGCAGCACATGGCGTGCCTGTTCCAGCAGCGGGCTGGACTTCAGCCCTTCACGCAGATCGATCCCCTGACACGCCGCCAGCCATTCCACTGCCAGCACGCCACGGGTATTGGCGGCCATCTCCCACAGACGACGTCCGGCTGCCGGAGCCATTGAGACGTGGTCTTCCTGGTTGGCAGAGGTTGGCAGGCTGTCCACGCTGTGCGGATGCGACAGCGCTTTGTTTTCGCTCGCCAGCGCTGCGGCCGTCACCTGGGCAATCATAAAGCCTGAATTCACCCCGCCGTTGCGCACCAGGAACGGTGGCAGCTGGGACATATGCTTATCCATCATCAGCGCAATGCGCCGCTCGGACAAGGCGCCCACTTCGGCAATCGCCAGCGCGATGTTATCCGCCGCCATCGCCACGGGCTCGGCGTGGAAGTTACCACCGGAGACCACCTCGTTTTCCTGGGCGAACACCAGCGGGTTATCGGACACCGCGTTGGCTTCCACCAGCAGCACTTCTGCGGCCTGGCGCAGCTGCGTCAGACACGCGCCCATCACCTGCGGCTGACAGCGCAGCGAGTACGGATCCTGTACCTTGTCACAGTTATGGTGCGAATCAGCAATCTCACTGGTCTCCGTCAGCAGATGGCGATACATTGCGGCAGCGTCAATTTGTCCGCGCTGGCCTCGTACATCATGAATACGCGCGTCAAACGGACGACGCGAGCCCAGCACCGCCTCCGTGGTCAGCGCACCGCACACCACGGCCGAGGCGAACAGATCTTCGGCTTCAAACAGACCGCGCAGCGCAAAGGCCGTGGAGGCCTGCGTGCCGTTAAGCAGCGCCAGCCCCTCTTTTGCCGCAAGGGTGATTGGCGCTAATCCGGCCTTTTTCAGCGCCTCTTTTGCCGGGAGCCACTCTCCCTGCCAGCGCGCCTGACCTTCCCCCAACAACAGCAGCGACATATGCGCCAGCGGGGCGAGATCGCCGGAGGCGCCAACAGAGCCTTTGGCGGGGATCCACGGATAGACTTCCGCGTTCACCAGCGCCATCAGGGCCTGGATCACGCTCAGACGAATGCCGGAAAAGCCGCGCGCCAGACTGTTAATTTTGAGCACCATCATCAGACGGACAATCTCGTCGTCCAGCGGCTGGCCAACGCCTGCGGCATGGGAAAGCACCAGCGAACGCTGGAGATTTTCCAGATCGTGCGTGGCAATGCGCGTCTGCGCCAGCAGACCGAAACCGGTGTTGATACCGTAGGCGGTACGCCCCTCGGCAATAATGGCTTCAACGCAGGCCACGCTGTCGTTAATGGCGGCATGGGCGCTTTCATCCAGCGAGAGCGTGACCGGCTGACGCCAGACGTGACGCAGCTGTTTGAGCGTGAGCGAGCCGGGAGTGAGTGTTAACGCGTTCATTCATGCTTTCCTTGTGTGGCAGGGATCATCGGCAGGTTAAGTCCCTGCTCTGTGGCACATTCAATAGCAATCTCGTATCCCGCATCTGCGTGACGCATCACGCCGGTTGCCGGGTCGTTGTGCAGCACGCGTGCGATACGCGCGGCGGCTTCATCCGTTCCGTCACAGACGATAACCATCCCGGAATGCTGGGAGAAGCCCATCCCCACGCCGCCACCGTGGTGCAGCGATACCCAGGTCGCGCCGCTGGCGGTGTTGAGTAAGGCATTCAGCAGCGGCCAGTCGGAGACCGCATCTGAGCCGTCGCGCATGGCTTCGGTTTCGCGGTTCGGGCTGGCGACGGAGCCAGAATCCAGATGGTCGCGACCAATCACAATCGGGGCTGACACTTCGCCGCTGCGCACCATTTCGTTAAAAGCCAGACCCAGCTTTTGCCGCCACGCCAGCCCGACCCAGCAGATACGCGCCGGCAAGCCCTGGAAGTTAATGCGCTCGCGGGCCATATCCAGCCAGTGGTGCAGGTGTTCATCGTCCGCGACAATTTCCTTCACTTTGGCATCGGTTTTGTAGATATCTTCCGGGTCGCCGGACAGGGCCACCCAGCGGAACGGACCGATACCGCGACAGAACAGCGGACGAATATAGGCAGGGACAAATCCCGGGAAATCAAAGGCGTTGCTGACGCCCATCTCTTTTGCCATCTGGCGGATGTTGTTGCCGTAATCGAAGGTCGGAATGCCCATCTCGCTGAATGCCAGCATGGCGGAGACATGTTCTGCCATCGAACGCTTAGCGGCCAGTACCGTGCCTTCAGGATCGGTTTCTGCTTTTTGCTGGTAGGCTTCCCACGTCCAGCCTTTTGGCAGATAGCCGTGCAACGGATCGTGGGCGCTGGTCTGGTCGGTAACGAGGTCAGGGCGAACGCCACGGGCCACGAGTTCCGGCAGGATCTCTGCCGCGTTGCCGCACAACGCTATCGATACCGCTTTGCCTTCCGCGGTGTATTTTTTGATACGCGCCAGCGCGTCATCGAGGCTGTCGGCCTGTTCGTCAACATAGCGGGTACGCAGACGGAAATCGATGCGGCTCTGCTGGCACTCAATGTTCAGCGAGCAGGCGCCAGCCAGCGTCGCGGCCAGCGGCTGTGCACCGCCCATGCCACCCAGACCCGCGGTCAGTACCCAGCGGCCTTTCAGCGAGCCGTTGTAGTGCTGACGACCGGCTTCGACGAAGGTTTCATAGGTGCCCTGCACAATCCCCTGGCTGCCAATGTAGATCCAGCTACCCGCGGTCATCTGGCCATACATCGCCAGCCCTTTGGCATCCAGTTCGTTAAAGTGTTCCCAGGTCGCCCAGTGTGGGACCAGGTTAGAGTTGGCAATCAAAACGCGCGGCGCGTTTTTGTGGGTTTTAAACACACCGACCGGCTTGCCGGATTGCACCAGCAGGGTTTCGTCGTGTTCCAGTTCGGTCAGGGCCTTAACAATGGCGTCATAGCATTCCCAGTTGCGCGCGGCGCGGCCAATGCCGCCGTACACCACCAGTTCGTGGGGGTTTTCCGCAACCTCAGGATCAAGGTTGTTCATCAACATGCGCAGTGGTGCTTCGGTGAGCCAGCTTTTGGCGGTAAGGGTGGTGCCGCGCGCGGCGCGGACATCCTGCTGACGGTATTTACCTGACGACATTGTGTGCTCCTCATACGGGACAGATGATGCATTTAGATATACTTGTATAGACAAGCACACACAAGGTCAGATTTAACAAAAAAGATACAAATTTGTTATATTGCGTTAGCTATCACGCTTTTAAAACTTATGACATAAAGTGGCCCTGCAACCGATAGCGGCTACCGGGGAACAGCAGTCTTGCATGCGACACAATCTGCGCGGATGACCAGGTGCGGCGGCGGATCAGCAGGCAGGGATCGTGCTCTTTGATACGCAGCAGCTCGCACTCCTGCGGCGTCGCGCGCACCGCTTCCACAATGTGCTCCCCTTCCGTCAGCGGTGCGACAAGCGAGAGAAAGGCATGCGGCGTGGTTTGAGTGTAATCCTGGTCCAGATAGTCCGGTATCCGTTCGGCGTTTACGCAGCGATCCTCAATCTGCACCGGCACGTCATTTTCGAAATGCACCATTACGGAATGGAAGATCCGGGTTCCCTCCTTGACGTTCAGTACCGCAGCCTGCTCGGCGCTGGCCTGCGTCTCTTCAAGCACCAGCACTTCGCAGTGGTGCTGATGGTTTCGCGACGCTATCTCGTCCGCAATGCTGCGGATTTCAAACAGCGCCGATTGTCCTTTTGGCTCCGCCACAAACGTCCCGACCCCCTGCAGACGCACCAGCAGGCCTTCGTCGGTTAGCTCGCGTAACGCCCGGTTGATGGTCATCCGGCTAAAACCAAACTGCGCCACCAGATCGGCTTCAGAGGGAATGCGGTCATGCGGCCGCCAGACGCCGGTGGCGATTTTTTCGCTGATCGTCTGCTTCACCTTTTCGTAGAAAGGCGCGGGAGAGCCGGACGGCGGCTGAGGTGAGCGTGAGAACATCGTGACTCCTTAAATGTTGTTATGCCCACCAGTGAGCAATTTGCCAGGCCAGACGGGCGGCAAGCTTCGCCCCCTGTCCGTCCCGATCGTAGTGAGGGTTAAATTCTACCAGATCGGCGGCCTGCAGTTTTCCGCTACGGCAAATGCGCTCGATCGCGGGCAGGAGATCCCGCGCAGGCACGCCTAACGCCGCGGGGGCTGACACGGCGGGCATCTCGGCTGCGGGCAGAACGTCCAGATCAATGGTGAGGTAAACACGATCGGCCTGCGCCAGCACCTGTTCCAGGGCTGATAGCGCATCCAGGTGGAAATGCAGATCGTCCACCAGCGTGGCGTTAAGCCGTTCAGCCTCGTCAAACAGCGCCTGGGTGTTCGCCGCGCGGCTGACGCCAAAACAGGCGTACTGAAATTCCCGCGCGTGGTCAGCACAGTAGTTCGCCAGCTGACGAAACGGGGTGCCGGAGGTGGCCCGTTCGGCCTTGCGCAAATCAAGATGCGCATCCAGGTTGATGACCGCCACGCGCTCATTCGGGAACGCCTCAAGAATACCACGGCCGTGGGCCCAGGCGGTCTCGTGTCCGCCGCCCAACACCAGCGTACGCATGCCAGCCTGCTGACAGGTGACCACGGCATCGCTCAGTGCCTGTTGGCCCTCTTCCAGTTGGTCATCCTCAACGTAAACCGACCCCATGTCCACCAGCCGTTCGTGGCCGGAATGCGTTGCCATGTTCGCCAGCGCCTTACGCAGCACGTCGGGAGCCTGCGCCGCACCCTGCCTGCCCTGATTACGCCTTACTCCTTCATCACAGGCAAAGCCTATCAGCGCAATCGCGGATGAAACCGGGGTAAATTGCGACGGCTGGCGTATGGTCTGAAAAATACGTTTTGCGTTGCTGGCCTCGGCGCTGTCGTCGCGCCCCTGCCAGACGGTCTTAGCAACGGGCTGCCAACTCATACTGCCTCCCCCCGGAAAATGCGTTGATACAGCGGATTGCGTCCCGGCTCGTAAACCATTTCTACCGGATGGTCTGCATCCCAGACGATAAAATCAGCCATGAAACCGGCCTTTAACTGCCCGTGCGTTGTGCCACGCCCCAGCGCCTGCGCGGCGTGCCGCGTGACGCCAGCCCAGGCCTCTTCAGGCGTCAGGCCAAACTGTACGCAGGCCATGTTCATGGCCAGATGAATGCTCGCGAACGGGCTGGTGCCGGGGTTGTAATCCGTGGCGACCGCCATCGGTACGCCCTGCGCCCGGAGCTGTTCAACCGGTGGACGCTGACGCTCCTGAAGAAAATAGAACGCGCCAGGCAGCAGTACCGCGACCGTGCCGCTTTGCGCCATGGCCTGAACACCGTCCTCATCCAGGTATTCGATATGATCGGCAGATAACCCTTTAAATCGGCTGACCAGCGCCGCACCGCCCAGGTTAGAAAGTTGCTCCACGTGCCCTTTCACCGGAATACCCCGTGCGCGGGCGGCCAGGAAAAGCCGCTCGGTTTGTGCTGGCGTGAAGCCGACGTTTTCACAAAAAACATCCACGGCTTTGAACAGCCCTTTTTGCCACAGTTCGGGCATGATCTGCTCGCACACCAGTGTGAGGTACGCGTCTGGATCGTGGCGGTATTCCGCCGGAACCGCATGCGCGGCCAGCAGGGTTGGGCTGATCTCAACCGGATTACTCAGGCTGAGCTGGCGTGCGACCTGCAGCATTTTTTCTTCGGCCGCGGCGTTAAGACCGTAGCCGGATTTGATTTCCAGGGTGGTCACCCCTTCATTCATTAACCGCTCCAGCCGCTGCTGCGCCAGTGTAAGCAAATTTTCCGGCGAACTGTCGCGGGTTGCCGAGACGGTGGCGTTAATTCCGCCCCCCTGTGCGCTGATGGTCTGATAGGAGACACCGTTGAGACGCTGCTCCCACTCCGCCGCGCGATTGCCACCAAACACCAGGTGGGTATGGCAGTCGATAAGACCCGGCGTGACCAGGCGTCCACCGAGATCGACGCATTTATCATGCCCGGAAGGGAGGTCTGCTTCAGGAATAACGGCCAGAAGGGTTTGACCGCGCACCACAAGGGCATGATGCGCTTGCAGGCCATACGATTCTTCACCAGGAACCATTGTCGCCAGTCGCGCATTTCGCCATATCACATCGTCAGGATGAAGTCGCAGCATAAGCCTTTCACTTGTCATGGGTTGTATAGACATTTATTTTCATCTGCTGGCTGCTGTCAACCGCCTTTATGAAAATGTTATTTATTTGTGACGACTTTCCCGCCCCCTGCGGGCGAAAAATGCAACTTTTCCCCTTTTTATCTTCCCGTTTCGCTCAACTTAGTATAAAAAAGCAGGCTATTTCGTCTATCTCGTTTAAGACTTGCATACCCAGGAGCTTCACCTTGAACATTTCCAGGATTTCCCGTCTGGCGTTGGCACTCGCCTTTGGCGTGACATTATCCGCATGCAGTTCAACGCCACCGGATCAGCGACCTTCTGAGCAGGTCGCGCCAGGCACCGCGTCCCGTCCGATTTTGTCCGCTGATGAAGCGAAAAACTTCGATCGCGCGCACTACTTCTCCGCGATGGATCCAAACGCTGCGCCGTGGACGCCGTCTTCTATTAACCTGCCGAAGCAGCCAAACTTTGTTGTGGGTCCGGCAGGGGCGCAGGGCGTGACGCATACCTCTATTCAGGCTGCGGTTGACGCTGCCATCACCAAACACAGCGCATCTCGCCAGTACATCGCGATCATGCCAGGTGAATATGAAGGTACCGTTTACATTCCGGCAGCACCGGGCAGCATCACCCTTTACGGTCTGGGCGAAAAAGCCATCGACGTTAAAATTGGTCTGGCGATTGATTCCGAAATTGACAGCACCACCTGGCGTCACCTGGTCAACCCGGCGGGTAAATACATGCCGGGCAAACCGGCCTGGTATATGTTTGATAACTGCCAGAGCAAGCGTGCCGCTACCATTGGCGTGATGTGTTCTGCGGTCGTCTGGTCTCAGAACAACGGTCTGCAGCTGCAGAACCTGACCATTCAGAACACCCTGGGCGACAGCGTTGATGCGGGTAACCACCAGGCCGTGGCGCTGCGTAGCGATGGCGACAAAGTGCAGATCAACAACGTGAACATTCTGGGTCGTCAGAACACCTTCTTCGTGACCAACAGCGGCGTACAGAACACCCTGCAGAATAACCGTCTGACCCGTACGCTGGTGACCAACAGCTACATCGAAGGTGATGTGGATATGGTCTCCGGTCGTGGCGCGGTGGTATTTGATAACACCGATTTCCGCGTCGTGAACTCACGTACCCAGCAGGAAGGTTATGTCTTTGCGCCAGCGACACAGTCTAACCTGTTCTACGGTTTCCTCGCCGTCAACAGCCGCTTCAACGCCTCCGGTGACGGCGTGGCGCAGCTGGGTCGCTCCCTGGACGTGGACTCTGCAACCAACGGTCAGGTTGTGATCCGCGACAGCGTTATCAACGAAGGTTTCAACGTGGCAAAACCATGGGCTGACGCCGCCATCTCCAAACGTCCATTCTCCGGCAATACCGGTTCCGTGGACGATAAAGGAAACGTGCAGCGCAACCTGAACGACGCTAACTTCAACCGCATGTGGGAATACAACAACCGCGGTCTGGGTAGCAAAGTGGTTGCTGAGCCGAAGCAGTAATCTGTTTTGCCGGGTGGCGGCTTCGCCTTACCCGGCCTGTCCGTTAATGCAGTACCATCGGGCATAAAAAAACCTCGCGTTCGCGAGGTTTTTTGTTTTAAGCCGCTTAGTGAGCGTTAACCACTACCCACATTGGCCCCTGGCCTACCGCATAGCGCCCTTTCTCTTCCAGCAGGCCCTGCTCGCCTTTGATTTCGTACAGCGCGATGTGGTGAGACTTCTGCCCCGCTGCAATCAGGTATTTACCGCTGTGATCGATATTAAAGCCACGCGGCTGCGTTTCCGTCGGCTGGAAGCCTTCTACTGCCAGCACGCTGCCGTCTTCCGAGACGCTAAAGATGGTGATCAGGCTGGAAGTACGGTCACAGGCGTAGAGATGGCGACCATCCGGCGTAATGTGAATATCTGCCGCCCAGCGGGTATCCGAGAAGTCAGACGGCATCATATCCAGCGTCTGCACGCACTCAATCTGCCCGTTAGGATCTTTCAGTTCCCAGACGTCCACTGAACTGTTCAGCTCGTTGACCACGTAGGCGTACTGCTGGTTTGGATGGAAGACCATATGACGCGGGCCTGCCCCCTCTACGGTGGTCACTTCAGCCGGATTCTGCGCCACCAGGTGACCATCGTCGCTCAGGGTAAACAGGCAGATACGATCCTGCTTCAGCGCCGGTACCCACAGCGTGCGGTTGTCCGGGGAGATATTCGCCGAGTGGCAGCCTTCCAGCCCTTCCACCACATCCACGGTTTCGACTGGAATGCCCTCTTCCAGACGCGTCACGCTGACACAGCCCGCGTTATAGGAGCCGCTGAAAACAAAGTTGCCCTGGCGATCGGTTGAGATGTGGGTTGGGCTACCCGGCAATGGCGCTTCCGCAGTGTAAGTCAGCGCGCCGTCATCCGGAGAGATGCGGTAGGCCAGCACGCGAAACTCCGGGCGCACACCCACGTACAAGAAACGTTTATCCGGGCTGATCGCCATTGGTTGTACCTGACCTGGAACATCAACAACCTGCACCAGCGTGAGGGTCCCCTCGGCATTTAAACGCCAGACGTGGATCTGCTGGCTTTCAGGACTGGCGGTATAAACGGTTTGTTTCATGAATATTCACTCCTCACTGCGCATGAAAGTAGTTAACTTTTGACGGTGAATGCTGAATTGTCGACGGGAATTTTGACGCGTTCGCCTCTCGGTGTACCATCCCATCAGATCGTAAATTCAATATTAACCCGGAAAAACAAATGACCTCGCGTGTGATTGCTCTGGATTTAGACGGTACCTTACTGACGCCGCAAAAAACCCTTCTCCCCTCCTCCCTTCAAGCGCTTAAACGCGCACAGGAAGTGGGATATCAACTCCTTATCGTAACGGGTCGACATCACGTTGCCATTCACCCTTTTTATCAGGCACTGGCGTTAGATACACCTGCAATTTGTTGTAATGGCACTTATTTGTATGATTATCAAGCAAAAAAGGTTTTAGAATCCGACCCACTGCCGGTTCCCCAGGCATTGCAGTTAATAGATCTGCTGGATGAACATGCGATCCACGGCCTGATGTATGTCGATAATGCGATGGTTTATGAGCGCCCGACCGGCCACGTTATCCGCACCACCAACTGGGCTCTGTCTCTGCCAGAAGCGCAGCGTCCGGTCTTTACCCAGGTCTCTTCCCTGCGCCAGGCGGCTCAGGATGTTGAGGCTATCTGGAAATTCGCGTTGACCAATGAAGATACCAGCAAACTGAATACCTTCGCGAAACACGTTGAACAGGCGCTGGGTCTGGAGTGCGAATGGTCCTGGCATGACCAGGTTGATATTGCCCGTAAAGGCAACAGCAAAGGTAAACGCCTGACACAGTTCGTGGAGTCTCAGGGGTGGTCAATGCAGGATGTAATCGCCTTTGGCGATAACTACAACGACATCAGCATGCTGGAAGCCGCCGGAACGGGCGTGGCAATGGGCAATGCCGATGACGCGGTGAAAGCGCGCGCTAACGTGGTGATTGGCGATAACACCACCGACAGCATCGCGCAGTATATTTATACCCACCTGCTGTAATCAGGTGGTAATGGAGACGCTCTTGATTTGCGCGTAAAGCCACAGGCCAGGTTTGATCCCTAACTCATCCCTGGCCCACGGACTGATCCGTGCCCAGAGCGTCCTGCTCCCCACCTCAAGCTGCACCTCTACCTGACCGTTATCATCAAAACACTCGGCGACCTTCGCGCGCAGGATATTACGGATACTGGTCTGCAGCGGAGGCTGTAAAACCAGAGAGACATCCGACGCCTGAATACGAATACGCAGCGCCGACTGCAGGGGCTTGTCGATTTTATTCACCCACAGGTGCTGGTCGCCCAACGCCAGGGCGGTCATCGCGTAATGCGGGTGGTGCTCCAGCACGCTCACCTTCAGGATACTGCTCTGCTGCTCCCGGGGCAGCCACGGGTGCATGACGCTACTGCCCCAGACCTCTTCAAGATTGCCAAACGCCTTTACGCTGCCGTTTTCCAGCACCAGTACGTTATCCGCCAGATGCAGAATTTCATCCAGGGAGTGGCTGACGTACAGCATCGGGATCTTGATTTCACGCGCCAGGCGCTGGAGATACGGCAGGAGTTCACGTTTACGAGGAATATCCAGCGAGGCCAGCGGCTCATCAAGCAGCAGGAGTTCGGGGGCGGTGAGCAACGCGCGCCCTATCGCCACCCGCTGTTTCTCACCGCCGGAGAGCGAGGAAGGCAACCGGTCAAGCAGTGGCTCAATGCCCAGCAGCGTCACCAGCTTGTCAAACTGCGCGGCCATGCTTTTGGCCATGCCATAACGCAGATTCCCGCGCACGCTGTAGTGCGGGAATAACCGCGCATCCTGAAACACATAGCCAATACGCCGTTTATCCGGCGTCAGGTAAATCTTGTTTTCAACGTCATTCAGGACGCGATTATTCAGCACAATGCGCCCTGCCTGAGGACGTGTCAGGCCACCGATCGCATTAATGAGCGAGGTTTTCCCGGCGCCGGAGACCCCAAAGATGGCGGTGATGCCGGTGGCAGGCAGCGTCTCGTCCAGTGTAAGGGTGTGGTTTCCCAGCGTCTGGGTGAAATGGAGTTCCAGCATAACTATTTCCCCATCCGCTCGCGGCTGAGTCGCGCCAGCCATTCAGAGACCAGCAGCGATATCAGCGCCAGCACAATTGAGATAACGCACAGACGCGCCGCAGCACCTTCGCCACCCGGCGTCTGTATCAGCGTATACATGGCCGAAGGGATCGTCCGCGTTTCACCGGGGATGTTCGAAACAAAGGTAATGGTGGCACCGAATTCACCCAGCGAACGGGCAAAGGCCAGTACCGTACCGACAATAATGCCCGGCAGCGTGAGCGGTAGCGTAATGGTGAAAAAGACGCGCCAGCGCCCGGCACCCAGCGTGCGGGCAGCCTGTTCCAGTTTGATATCCACCCCTTCCAGCGCCAGGCGGATAGCCCTCACCATCAGCGGAAATGACATCACCGCCGCGGCCAGCACCGCACCGCGCCAGCTAAAGGCAAAGGTCAGCCCGAACCAGTCGTACAGCCATTGGCCGATAAACCCGCGTCGGCCCATGGACACCAGCAGCAGATATCCCACCACGACGGGCGGCAACACCAGCGGAAGATGGAGAACGCTGTCAAGCAGGGCTTTACCGGGAAACTTACAGCGCACCAGCAACCAGGCAAAGAAGATCCCAAAGGGCAAACTTAGCGCAACCGCCAGGGAAGAGACTTTCAGGCTCAGCAGTACAGCCTGCCATTCAGGATCGGTCAATATCATTCGTGAGTCGTAAATCCATAACGTTTAAAGATTGCGGACGCTTCCGGCCCCTTCAGGTACGCCTGGAAGGCCGTCACGGTCGCATTTTTATGTCCATCAACAATCGCAACAGGATATTCCACTTTCTTGTGGGCGTCTTCCGGGAACGTGCCAACCACTTTGACCCCCTTGCTGGCAACGGCATCCGAGCCGTAGACAATGCCCAGCGGAGCCTCATTGCGCTCCACCAGCGCCAGCGCACCGCGTACGTCTTCTGCCGGCGCCAGATCTGATGACAGTGTCTGCCACGCGCCCAGTTTCTGCAGGGCCTCTTTCGCGTAAATCCCAGCCGGTACATGGTCCGGATCGCCCACTGCCAGCCGGCCACCGTTCAGAAGACGCGTCCAGTGAGTCTCTTTGTTGATGGTGATGTCACCCTGCGGACTGGCTTTTGGCGCGACCACGACAAGGCTATTCCCCAGCAGCGTTTCGCGGGTTGTCGTATCCACGGCTTTCTTATCTACGGCGTAATCCATCCATTTCTGATCGGCAGAGATGAACAGATCGGCCGGTGCCCCCGCTTCTATCTGGCGCGCCAGTGTAGAAGAAGACGCGAAAGAGGAGACGACGTCGACGTTCTTCTCTTTTTTATACGCAGCAGCAATATCCTGCATCGCATTCGTCAGCGACGCCGCCGCAAAAACCGTAATTTTACCTTCGTCGGCCAGCGCGTGTCCGGTCAGCGAAAGTGCCAGCGTTGCCCCTGCGAAAAAGCGTAACCCTGTACGTGCCATCTGTAGCTCCTGTGAGTTTCGTTATATACGCAATAATATAACGACAACGCCGGAGATATCCCAGCGTTAAATCGTACCGATCAAGAGGTACAATTACCGGATGCTTTAAATCATATCGGCGATGACGAAAAATACTTGAGAGCAAAACGCCCGGGCAAGCCGGGCGTTTTGTGGGGAATCAGTGCTGCTTTTTAGCGCGGTCTCTGTGACCAATGTTCGAAAAGACGTTGAACACTTCACCCAGGCCGTAGATGGCACCGAGGATGATGGCCATCACTACTGGTACCATGATCACGGCGAATACCAGACTTTTCAACAACTCTAACATGGTTTTCTCCAGATATTGTGGACGGCTTATTCTACCCTGAAAAGTAAGAAAAACATCCCCTTTTGTGCGGTCCCCTTTGCGCCCTGTGCCATTTGGTTCACAATAGCCCTTTTGTCAGGACACTCCGTTATGCAGGCTGAAATTCTCCTTACCCTACGACTTCAGCAGAAGCTTTTCGCCGATCCGCGACGTATCGCCTTGCTTAAACAAATAGAACAAACGGGTTCAATAAGCCAGGGGGCAAAAAACGCGGGCATTAGTTATAAAAGCGCCTGGGATGCGATCAACGACATGAATACCCTGAGCGAGCAGATGCTGGTTGAGCGAGCCACGGGCGGCAAAGGGGGCGGTGGCGCCGTGCTGACCCGCTACGGCCAGCGTCTGATTCAGCTTTATGACCTGCTGGCCCAGATCCAGCAGAAAGCGTTCGATGTGCTAAGTGACGATGATAACCTCCCGCTGGACAGCCTGTTAGCCGCCATTTCTCGCTTCTCACTCCAGACCAGCGCCCGCAACCAGTGGTTTGGCACGGTCACCGCGCGCGATAACGGGCAGGTCCAGCAACATATCGAGATCCTGCTTGCCGACGGCACCACCCGCCTGAAAGCCGCGATTACCGCCCAAAGCGGAGAGCGTCTGGGGCTGGATGAAGGCAAGGAGGTGCTGGTGTTGCTGAAAGCGCCGTGGGTCGCAGTGACGCGCGATGCCGAACGCGCCAAAGCGGCAGACAACCAGCTGCAGGGCACCATCCAGCGCATTGAACGTGGTGAAGCGCAGTGTGAGGTCCTGATGACCCTGCCGGACGGCCAGGTGCTGTGCGCGACGGTTGCCCTGAGCGAGGCGCACGAATTAGAAGAAGGTGCTGTAGTCACCGCATATTTCAACGCAGACCGGGTAATTATCGCCACATTGTGCTGAGCGGATTGACAAGCGTGTCGACAGTGAGTATCCCTGACATCTGATGCTGCAAAAAATGGGATAAATCATGTCATCATTGCATATTTCGCAAGGTACGTTTCGTCTTGGCGATACCCGAACGCTGACGCTGCCAGATTTAACACTCCATGCGGGTGAAAGCTGGGCATTTGTGGGCACCAACGGAAGCGGCAAGTCCGCGCTGGCCCGGGCGCTGGCCGGAGAGCTCACCCTGCTTAAAGGCGAACGCCAGAGCCATTTTACGCGTACGACGCGCCTGTCGTTTGAACAGCTGCAGAAGCTGGTGAGCGATGAATGGCAGCGTAACAACACGGACCTCCTCAGCCCGGGCGAAGAAGACACGGGCCGCACAACGGCAGAAATTATTCAGGATGAAGTCAACAATCCTGCCCGTTGTCAGCAGCTGGCGGAGCAGTTTGGCATCACCGCCCTTCTCAACCGCCGCTTCAAATACCTTTCTACCGGCGAGACGCGTAAAACGCTGCTCTGCCAGGCGCTGATGAGCGAACCTGAGCTGTTAATCCTGGATGAGCCGTTCGACGGTCTGGACGTGCAGTCCCGCGCCCAGCTGGCAGACCTGCTGGCCTCGCTTAACCAGCAGGGCTACACCCTTGTGCTGGTGCTTAACCGTTTTGATGAAATCCCGGATTTTGTGCAGAACGCCGGGGTGCTGGCGGACTGCAGCCTTACCGAAACCGGCGAAAAATCGGTACTGCTGAAGCAGGCGTTGATTGCCCAACTGGCGCACAGCGAAAAGCTCGACGGCATTACCCTGCCCGAACCCGACGCCCCTTCGGTACGTCTCGCTTTAGATCCTAATCAGCCGCGGATTGTGCTGCGTGACGGGGTGGTCTCTTATGACGATCGTCCGATCCTGAATCATCTCAGCTGGACGGTTAATCCGGGCGAACACTGGCAGATTGTCGGTCCCAACGGCGCGGGGAAATCGACGCTGCTGAGTCTGATCACCGGCGATCACCCGCAGGGCTACAGCAACGATCTGACCCTGTTTGGCCGCCGTCGCGGAAGCGGTGAAACCATCTGGGATATCAAAAAGCATATCGGCTATGTCAGCAGCAGCCTGCATCTGGATTACCGGGTCAGCACCACCGTACGCAATGTGATCCTCTCCGGGTACTTTGATTCCATCGGTATTTATCAGGCGGTATCGGACAAACAGCACAAGCTGGCCCAGCAGTGGCTGGATATTCTGGGGATGGACAACCGGGTCGCTGATGCGCCGTTTCACAGTCTGTCCTGGGGGCAGCAGCGTCTGGCATTGATCGTCCGGGCGCTGGTGAAACACCCGACCCTGCTGATCCTCGATGAGCCGCTTCAGGGGCTGGATCCGCTGAACCGCCAGCTGATCCGTCGCTTTGTGGATGTGCTGATTGGCGAAGGTGAGACCCAGTTACTGTTTGTCTCACATCATGCTGAAGACGCACCGGCCTGCATCACGCACCGTCTGGAGTTTATCCCGGACGGTGAGCACTATCGCTACCTGCTGAGCAAAATCGATTAACTTCCGGAGGGCGCCGCCCTCCGCTTTTCAGATAACCTGCAGTGATACTTCTTTATCTCTTTGATCTACAATGCGAGTGGATCAAAAAAAAGCGGGTTTGAAAAACAGTGTAAACGATTCCACTAATTTATCCCATGTCACACTTTTCACGTCTCTGTTATGCTATGGTTATTACATACCATAAGCCTAATGGAGCGAAATATGCGAGTTCTGGTAACAGGTGGTAGCGGTTACATAGGAAGTCATACCTGTGTGCAACTGCTGCAAAACGGTCATGATGTCATCATCCTCGACAACCTGTGCAATAGTAAGCGCAGCGTGCTGCCTGTGATTGAACGTCTTGGCGGAAAACAGCCGACTTTCGTCGAAGGTGACATCCGCAATGAAGCGTTGATGACCGAGATCCTCCACGACCACGCCATTGAAACGGTGATCCACTTCGCTGGCCTGAAAGCGGTCGGTGAGTCGGTCGCGAAGCCGCTTGAGTATTACGACAACAACGTCAACGGTACCCTGCGTCTTATCTCCGCCATGCGCGCGGCGAACGTCAAAAACTTCATCTTTAGCTCATCCGCCACCGTCTACGGCGATCAGCCCAAAATTCCTTACGTTGAAAGCTTCCCCACCGGTACGCCACAAAGCCCGTATGGCAAAAGCAAACTGATGGTGGAACAGATCCTGACCGACCTGCAAAAAGCACAGCCGGAGTGGAGCATCGCCCTGCTGCGCTACTTCAACCCGGTCGGCGCCCATCCGTCAGGCGATATGGGTGAAGATCCGCAGGGCATTCCGAATAACCTGATGCCGTATATCGCCCAGGTGGCGGTGGGCCGCCGCGAGTCGCTGGCGGTGTTCGGCAATGACTATCCAACTGAAGATGGCACCGGCGTGCGTGATTACATCCACGTTATGGATCTGGCCGACGGCCACGTGGCAGCAATGCAGCAGTTGGCCGACAAACCGGGCGTGCATATTTACAACCTCGGCGCCGGTATTGGCAGCAGCGTGCTGGATGTGGTTAACGCCTTCAGCAAAGCCTGCGGTAAGCCGGTCAACTATCACTTCGCCCCCCGCCGCGAAGGAGACCTCCCGGCATACTGGGCTGATGCAACCAAAGCCGATAAAGAGCTTAACTGGCGTGTTACCCGCACGCTGGATGAAATGGCACAGGATACCTGGCACTGGCAGTCTCGCCACCCACAAGGTTATCCGGACTAAGGATCCGTCATGACTTCATTCAATCCCGTCGATCATCCGCATCGTCGTTTTAACCCGCTTAGCGGGCAATGGATTTTGGTGTCTCCGCATCGCGCCAAGCGCCCCTGGCAGGGGGCGCAAGAGACGCCTGCAAAACAGACGCTGCCACAGCACGACCCGGACTGCTTCCTGTGTCCGGGCAACACCCGCGTAACGGGAGATAAAAACCCGGACTACAAAGGCACCTTCGTTTTCACCAACGATTTTGCCGCGCTCATGACCGACACGCCGGACGCGCCGCAGAGCGATGATCCGCTGATGCGTTGTGAAAGCGCCCGGGGAACCAGCCGCGTGATCTGCTTCTCGCCCGATCACAGCAAAACGCTGCCGGAGCTTAGCGTTGATGCGCTGAAAGAGGTGGTGAGCACCTGGCAGGCACAAACTGCGGAGCTGGGCCAGACTTATCCGTGGGTGCAGGTATTCGAAAATAAAGGCGCCGCGATGGGCTGCTCTAACCCGCATCCACACGGGCAGATCTGGGCGAACAGTTTCCTGCCCAACGAAGCCGAACGAGAAGATCGCCTGCAAAAAGCCTATTACGCGGAAAACGGCTCCCCGATGCTGGTGGACTACACCCGGCGTGAACTGGCCGACGGTAGCCGTACTGTGGTCGAAACGGAACACTGGCTGGCCGTTGTGCCGTACTGGGCGGCGTGGCCCTTTGAAACGCTGCTGCTGCCTAAAGCACATGTTCAGCGCATTACGGATCTCAGCGACGCACAGCGTGACGATCTTGCGCTGGCGCTGAAAAAGCTGACCAGCCGTTACGACAATCTGTTCCAGTGCTCCTTCCCGTACTCAATGGGCTGGCACGGCGCACCGTTTAACGGCGAAGAGAATCAACACTGGCAGTTGCATGCCCATTTCTATCCGCCGCTGCTGCGTTCTGCGACGGTGCGTAAATTTATGGTGGGCTATGAAATGCTGGCGGAAACCCAGCGTGACCTGACGGCAGAACAGGCCGCAGAACGCCTGCGTGCCGTTAGCGATGTCCATTATCGCGAATCAGGAGTCTAATAAATGAGTCTGAAAGATAAAACACAATCCCTGTTTGCTGAAAAATTTGGCTACCCTGCCACCCACGTTATCCAGGCACCTGGCCGCGTAAACCTGATTGGTGAACACACCGACTACAACGACGGTTTTGTTCTGCCCTGTGCCATTGATTACCAGACGGTGATCGCCTGCGCAAAGCGCGATGACCACAAAGTGCGCGTGATTGCGGCGGATTACGGTAATGAGATGGACGAGTTTTCCCTCGATGCCCCGATTGTTATCCACGACAGCCAGCAGTGGTCCAACTATGTGCGCGGCGTGGTGAAACATCTGCAAAAGCGTAACAAGAATTTTGGCGGTGCGGATCTCGTCATCAGCGGCAACGTGCCACAAGGGGCCGGTTTAAGCTCGTCGGCATCCCTGGAAGTGGCGGTGGGAACCGTCTTCCAGCAGCTGTACCATCTGCCGCTGGACGGGGCGCAAATTGCACTGAACGGCCAGGAAGCGGAGAATCAGTTTGTGGGCTGCAACTGCGGCATCATGGACCAGCTTATCTCCGCGCTGGGCAAAAAAGAGCATGCGTTACTGATTGACTGCCGAACGCTTGGAACCAAAGCCGTTCCCCTGCCAAAGGGTGCCGCGGTCGTGATTATCAACAGCAACTTTAAACGTACGCTGGTGGGCAGCGAGTACAACACCCGCCGCGAGCAGTGCGAAACCGGCGCACGCTTCTTCCAGCAGCCGGCCCTGCGCGACGTGACGCTTGATGAATTCAACAAAGTGGCGCACGAGCTGGATCCGGTAGTAGCAAAACGCGTTCGTCATGTGCTGACCGAAAACGCCCGAACCGTTGAAGCCGCTTCCGCGCTGGCCAAAGGAGATCTGAAACGTATGGGGGAACTGATGGCAGAGTCCCACGCCTCCATGCGCGATGACTTCGAAATCACCGTTCCGCAAATCGATACCCTGGTGGAGATTGTCAAAGCGGTCATCGGCGATAAAGGCGGTGTACGCATGACGGGCGGTGGTTTTGGTGGCTGCATCGTCGCTCTGGTGCCGGAAGATCTCGTCCCGGCCGTCCAGTCGGCGGTGGAGAAACAGTACGAAGCCAAAACGGGCATTAAAGAAACGTTCTATGTTTGTAAAGCATCACAAGGAGCCGGACAGTGCTAAACGAAACGCCAACCCTCGCACCGGATGGTCTGCCGTATCGCCTGTTAACCCTGCGCAACAGCGCGGGGATGGTTGTTACGCTCATGGACTGGGGTGCCACCCTACTTTCCGCCCGCGTACCAATGCCAGACGGCAGCGTGCGCGAAACCCTTCTCGGCTGCGCGTCGCCTGAGCAGTATATCAACCAGGCCGCCTATCTTGGTGCGTCCGTCGGGCGCTATGCGAACCGCATTGCGAAAAGCCGTTTTGAGCTCGACGGTGTTCGCTACACGTTGCTGCCAAGCCAGGGTGAGAACCAGCTGCATGGTGGACCGGAAGGATTTGACAAACGCCGCTGGAAAATTGTCCAGCAAAACGACCGGGAAGTGCTGTTTTCACTTGACTCGCTGGATGGCGACCAGGGATTCCCGGGTAACCTTACCGCGTTTGCACGCTTTACGCTGACCGACGACAACCGTATCGCCATTGAATACCGTGCGACGGTCGATAAGCCGTGTCCGGTCAACCTGACCAACCACGCCTACTTCAATCTGGACGGTAACCAGTGCGATGTGCGTAACCATAAGCTGCAGATCCTTGCGGATGCCTATTTGCCGGTGGACGAGATGGGCATTCCGTATCAGGGGCTGAAGCCCGTGGAAGGTACCAGCTTTGACTTCCGCAACGCAAAATCCATCGCCCAGGATTTCCTGAGCGATGACGATCAGCGCAAGGTGAAAGGTTACGACCACGCGTTCCTGCTGCAGGCACAAGGCGATGTGAAACAGCCTGCTGCACAGGTCTGGTCTGCGGATGAAAAACTGCAGATGACGGTCTACACCAGCGCCCCTGCCCTGCAATTCTACTCCGGTAACTATCTTGGCGGGACAACCGCACGAGAGCACGGCGAGTACAGCGACTGGCAAGGTCTGGCGCTGGAAAGCGAGTTCCTGCCGGACAGCCCGAACCATCCCGAATGGCCACAGCCGGACTGTGTGCTGCGCCCGGGTGAAGAGTACGTCAGCGTCACCGAGTATCATTTTACTCCGCACGCTTAACCTCCGGCCGCAACATCGTCAGCCCTCCCCTGGAGGGCTTTTTTCTGCACGCCTTGCTGAAAATAGCGCCAATCGCAGACAAAATCATAACCCTGGATTCACAAGCACCTTACACTCAGAGACTATTTTCGCTATGGTTAGGGTTAAGCGTTGCTGCTGGCACGGCCACGGCAATATAATGAGAATTGTTATCACTCTAAAAATGCTTGAGGAGTAAGAGATGGCTATTACTAAGCTGGTTCTGGTGCGCCACGGCGAAAGCCAGTGGAACAACGAAAACCGCTTCACCGGTTGGTACGACGTTGATCTGTCAGAGAAAGGCGTAAGCGAAGCAAAAGCAGCAGGTAAACTGCTGAAAGAAGAAGGCTTCAGCTTTGATTTTGCTTACACCTCTGTGCTGAAACGTGCCATCCACACCCTGTGGAACGTGCTGGACGAGCTGGATCAGGCCTGGCTGCCGGTTGAGAAATCCTGGAAACTGAACGAGCGTCACTACGGTGCGCTGCAGGGTCTGAACAAAGCCGAAACCGCTGAGAAGTACGGTGACGAGCAGGTTAAACAGTGGCGTCGCGGCTTCGCGGTAACCCCACCAGAGCTGACCAAAGATGACGAGCGCTATCCGGGCCACGACCCGCGTTACGCGAAACTGACCGACGCTGAGCTGCCAACCACCGAGAGCCTGGCGCTGACCATTGACCGCGTTGTTCCTTACTGGAACGAAACCATTCTGCCACGCCTGAAAAGCGGTGAGCGCGTGATCATCGCCGCTCACGGTAACTCCCTGCGCGCGCTGGTGAAATACCTGGACAACATGGGTGAAGACGAGATCCTTGAACTGAACATCCCGACTGGCGTACCGCTGGTGTATGAGTTCGACGAAAACTTCAAGCCAATCAAACACTACTATCTGGGTAACGCGGATGAGATCGCAGCGAAAGCCGCGGCTGTTGCGAACCAGGGTAAAGCGAAGTAATTTTCGCCGGACATAAAAAAAGCGCGGAGCCTTCCGCGCTTTTTTATTTGTGCCGGAAGAATCAACCGCGACGGGCTTTTACCGCATTCGCCAGCTGACGCAGGATGGCGTCGGTATCTTCCCAGCCAATGCAGGCATCCGTCACGCTCTTGCCATAGACCAGCGGCTCGCTGCCTTCGAGGTTCTGGTTACCCTCAACCAGATGGCTTTCAATCATCACCCCTATCACCGCTTTCTCGCCGCCAGCAATCTGCTGACAAACATCTGCGCCGACTTCCATCTGCTTTTTAAACTGCTTGCTGGAGTTGGCGTGGCTGAAGTCGATCATCACCTGAGGCGGCAGCCCCGCTTTTTCCAGCCCGACCTTCACTTCCGCGACATGTTTTGCGCTGTAGTTAGGCTCTTTACCGCCGCGCAGAATGATATGGCAGTCACCGTTACCGCTGGTGTTAACAATGGCAGAGTGACCCCATTTGGTCACGGACAGGAAGCAGTGTGGTGCCCCTGCCGCATTGATGGCATCAATAGCGACTTTGATGGTGCCATCGGTACCGTTTTTAAAACCCACCGGGCAAGAGAGGCCGGACGCCAGTTCACGGTGAACCTGAGATTCAGTGGTACGCGCTCCAATGGCGCCCCAGCTCATCAGGTCTGCCAGATATTGTGGCGTAATCATATCCAGGAACTCACCGGCGGCTGGCAGGCCACTGTCGTTAATCTCCAGCAAAAGCTTGCGCGCAATACGCAGGCCGTCGTTAATCTGGAAGCTGTTGTCCATATGCGGATCGTTAATCAGCCCTTTCCAGCCAACGGTGGTGCGCGGCTTTTCAAAGTACACGCGCATCACAATTTCCAGCTCATCTTTAAGCTCTTCGCGCAGCTTAAGCAGTCTCGCGGCATACTCTTTTGCCGCGGCAGGATCGTGGATTGAGCACGGGCCAATCACCACCAGAAGACGATCGTCATTACCTTTCAGGATCTTGTGGATCGCTTTACGAGCATGAGAAACCGTGTTTGCGGCATTTTCAGTGGCGGGGAATTTCTCAAGGAGTGCTACAGGAGGTAATAACTCATTGATCTCTTTAATGCGTAAATCGTCGTTCTGATAATTCATCTTCTTTCCAGCTCTGCCATATCTTTAGTAATGAAAGCAATCCTTTCAATCTATCTTGTCGACCAGGAAGTGTAAACACGGTTTTACACTTCACGCAGATAATTCCTGGAATTCGCCTAAAAATCGCCACAAAATAGCGAAAAACGAGATCTAACCTAAGCTTTTTAACTGTAACAACCATTTTTGCTTTATTAAACGCGATTCCCTACTGACGTAAGTCCGTCTGGCGGGATCTTTCGCCTCTGAAAAAGATGCACTGTTGGAGAATGTTATCCAGCGTAACGACAAGAACAGGAGCACCATGATGAAAATGACGAAACTGGCAACTCTCTTCCTGACGGCAACCCTCACCCTGGCAAGCGGCAGCGTTCTTGCGGCTGAAACGAGCTCATCGGGTAACGGCGATGCTAACGCGGCTGCGTCAGCAGGCCAGGTGGCCCCTGATGCCAAACAGAATGTCGCCCCGAACAATGTCGATAACAGCCAAATTAATAACGGGAACACGAACACCGGCGGCACGATGCTGCACCCTGATGGTACCGACTCCGGCACCATGAATCATGACAATATGAGCAAGGATGAGGTTCACAAAAACACGATGTGTAAAGACGGCCGTTGCCCGGACGCGAATGACAAAGTGGGCGATGATGCCAATACCAAAACGGATGGTACAACCCAGTAGCCGGTTAGGGATTTAACTGCGAAAGGAGAGCTCAGGCTCTCCTTTCTTTTTGAGTAACTTATTAAAAACGCTACACTAATAACAATAACGAATCAGGAAAGATAACATGGCTCACACACATTCCCACGCCTCCGGCGACGACAACGCTAAACGCCTGCTGCTGGCCTTCGGCGTTACCGCCACCTTCATGATTATTGAGGTCATCGGCGGTTTGATCTCCGGCTCCCTGGCGCTGCTGGCTGACGCCGGACATATGCTTACCGATGCAGCAGCGCTGCTTTTTGCCCTCCTGGCCGTACAGTTTGCCCGTCGTCCTCCTAATGCACGCCATACGTTCGGCTGGCTGAGGCTGACGACGCTTGCCGCGTTTGTTAATGCGATTGCGCTGGTGGTCATTACCCTTCTTATCGTCTGGGAGGCCGTTCAGCGCTTCAGACACCCTCAGCCGGTCGCCGGGATGACAATGATGGCGATCGCCGTGGCGGGGCTGCTTGCCAATCTTCTGGCCTTCTGGATTTTGCATCGCGGCAGTGGCGAAAAGAACCTTAACGTACGCGCCGCTGCTCTGCATGTGATGGGAGATTTACTGGGCTCGGTGGGAGCCATTGTTGCCGCACTGGTGATCCTCTACACCGGCTGGACGCCTGTCGACCCTATTCTTTCTGTACTGGTCTCGTGTCTGGTGTTACGCAGCGCCTGGCGGCTATTGAAGGAGAGCGTCAATGAGTTGCTTGAGGGGGCGCCCGCCTCTGTGGATATCGCCGAGTTAAAGCGTAATCTGCACCGTTCAGTTCCTGAGGTACGTAACGTCCACCACGTACACGTCTGGCTGGTGGGCGAGAAACCGGTTATGACGTTGCACGTCCAGGTGATCCCGCCGCACGACCACGATGCGCTGCTCGAACGCATCCAGCACTTTCTTGAACATCACTATGAAATTGGTCACGCGACCATCCAGATGGAGTACCAGCCCTGTAACGGGCCGGATTGCCACCTGAATGAGGCGCAGTCCGACCATTCACATCATCACCACCATTAACTGGAGAGCGCGTGAGAGCCTCGCTCACGCGCGCTGTTAATCCACATCCGGCTTCCGTTCAGGGCAATGAAGGTCAACAGCAGATATTCCAGAGACATCGCATAGACGCCCTGCAGGGCGAAAATCACCACGCTGATGACATTGATGATGACCCACAGCAGCCAGTTCTCAACGTATTTACGGGTCATCAGGATCATCGCCGCAATGGACAACACCATCATGCAGGAATCCCAGAACGGGAAAGCATCCGGCTGAAGCACAGGCATTGTCACCTGTAACCCGATGCCGGACATGGCCGCCACAGCAATGCGGGTCAGGAAAGCAAATACCGGGTTGATGTAGACCGTCATTAAACCAATGGCGACCACACACGCGACAAACCAGGCGATGGCTTTCGGCAAGGGTAACCAGCGGATCTGCAGTTCGGCCTCCTGCTGGCTGTTCTGCCGCGACCATGCGTACCACCCGTAGATATTGGCCGCAAAAAAGAACAGCTGCAAAAGCAAGCTTGCGTAGAGCTGGATCTGGAAGAAGATAATCGCAAACAGCGTAACGTTAATGAGCCCGAACGCGTAATTGCTGATCTTCTCCAGGCTTGCGAGCCAGATACAGAGTAATCCCGCCAGCGTGCCAACGGCCTCAATCCATGACAGGTCATAGCCACCTGCACCAATCGGTATATGAACCAGAATGTTTTGTGTGCTAAAAAAATCCATCTTTTCCCCGGGACGTAGTGAATTAAGTACGTAGTGTAGCCGCAAAATCCAGCATGCGGTTAAGTGGAACTAACGCGCCTTCACGCAGAGCGGCATCCACATGGATCTCATGCGCCGCACCGCCGGTTTCTAACCCTTCGGCAATCGCTTTCAGGCCGTTCATCGCCATCCACGGACAGTGCGCACAGCTGCGGCACGTGGCTCCCTCGCCTGCGGTTGGCGCTTCGAGGAGCTCTTTCTCCGGCACGGCCTGCTGCATCTTGTAGAAGATACCGCGATCGGTCGCCACGATAAGCTGCTTATGCGGCAACGTTCTGGCAGCATTAATAAGCTGGCTGGTTGAACCCACGGCATCGGCCATGTCGACAATCGACTGTGGTGATTCAGGATGAACAAGAATAGCGGCATCAGGGTAAAGCGCCTTCATGCGGGCCAGTGCCTGCGTCTTGAACTCGTCATGAACGATGCAGGCGCCCTGCCAGCAGAGCACGTCTGCCCCGGTCTGCTTCTGGACGTAGTTTCCAAGGTGGCGGTCTGGTGCCCAGATAATTTTCTCACCCAGGCTGTCCAGGTGCTCAATCAGTTCAACGGCGATGCTCGACGTAACAACCCAGTCTGCGCGCGCTTTCACTGCAGCCGACGTATTGGCGTACACCACCACGGTCCGGTCAGGATGGGCATCGCAGAAGGCCGAGAATTCGTCAATCGGACAGCCGAGATCCAGTGAACACTCCGCGTTCAGCGTTGGCATCAATATGGTTTTTTCAGGGCTAAGGATTTTTGCCGTTTCCCCCATAAAACGCACCCCCGCAACCAGTAGCGTGGAAGCAGGATGTTTTGCACCAAAGCGCGCCATCTCCAGAGAGTCAGAAATACAGCCTCCGGTCTCTTCCGCCAGCTGCTGGATTTCCGGATCGGTGTAGTAATGTGCCACCATCACGGCATCTCGCTCTTTGAGAAGACGCTTGATTTTCTCACGGTAGAACTGCTTTTCATCCATGCTCAGCGGAACAGGCTTCGGCGGGAAGGGATAGATTGCGGCTTCAGGATCAAACATCACGCTCATTATGGCTTCTCGTTTTACTGGCTTAACAATATTGCCTTTCTTTTGCCTGACATAGCAAAACGCAGGGCAATTGTGTTTTGTATACTAAACAAGATAGCGAATCTGGAGTGAAAAGTCACCGGGAATAGATGTGCGGAGCATTTGTTGTATTGCAGATAGCAAAAAAGCGCCTTTAGGGCGCTTTTTAACATTGGTGGGTCGTGCAGGATTCGAACCTGCGACCAATTGATTAAAAGTCAACTGCTCTACCAACTGAGCTAACGACCCCTTGCGGGATTTTTCTTCGAAGTGGTGGGTCGTGCAGGATTCGAACCTGCGACCAATTGATTAAAAGTCAACTGCTCTACCAACTGAGCTAACGACCCATTCGGGTGCTGACTTCGAAGATTTTACTCGGTTCCACGTTTGAAGTGGTGGGTCGTGCAGGATGACTCGGCTTCGCCTCGCCCTTCGGGCCGTTGCTGAAGCAATGTTATCCTTCACGTTTAATATCTGAGTAAGACATTAAAATTGGTGGGTCGTGCAGGATTCGAACCTGCGACCAATTGATTAAAAGTCAACTGCTCTACCAACTGAGCTAACGACCCGAGTGGTGGGTGATGACGGGCTCGAACCGCCGACCCCCTCCGTGTAAAGGAGATGCTCTACCAACTGAGCTAATCACCCACTCTGTACTGCTGTACTGCCGGAACTGCTTTAAGTGGTGGGTCGTGCAGGATTCGAACCTGCGACCAATTGATTAAAAGTCAACTGCTCTACCAACTGAGCTAACGACCCACTTTTACGCTGCTTTCACGTTGTTTGATATCCCGTGGCAACGGCGGCATATATTACTGATTTAAGAATTCTGCGCAACAAAAATTTCGATGAAGATCACTTAACTGCTTAGTAATCATGCTGCACGACCAGAAATAACGCGATTTCTGGTCATGCGATAATCATCCCATCGAACTCAGACGTTTTTGCGCCTGTTTGGCCCCTTCCGTGCCCGGGAATTTTGCAACCACCTGCTGATAAACCGCTTTGGCTTTCGCAGTGTCACCTTTGTCCTGCATGATCACGCCGACCTTAAACATCGCATCAGGCGCTTTTGGCGATTTCGGGTAATTTTTCACCACAGAAGCGAAATAAAACGCCGCATCGTCCTTTTTACCCTTGTTGTAATTCAACTGACCCAGCCAGTAATTTGCGTTTGGCTGGTAAGTGGAATCCGGGTACTTCTTAACGAAGTTCTGAAACGCAACGATAGCATCATCCTGGCGCGATTTATCCTGTACCAGTGCAATGGCCGCGTTGTAATCCGTGTTCGCGTCACCGCTCTGCACAGGCGCCCCTGTCGCAGCAGAGGCATCGGCTGAAGGCGCTGGCGCGTCTGTGGCCGCTCCGCTTTGATCGCCCGCTGCTGGTTGCGCTGCTGCCCCCCCGCTGCTCAGGCTATCAATCTGCAGCAAGATCTGCTTTTGACGTTCCACAACCTGGTTAAGCTGATACTGGCTCTCCTGAATCTGACCACGGAGGGAGTCGATATCAGTTTGGTTATCGGAAAGTTGTTGCTGGAGTTGGGTTAAAAGCTGACTGTGAGCGTTAGAGATACGCTCGAGTTGAGTGACCCGGTCTTCCACCGAGCCTGAGCCGACACTACTGATTGGTGCCTGAGCAAAAGCGGCCCAGGGGGCCGCTATTCCAACCAGTAACGACAGACTCAACAGATGATGTCTGAAGTTACTGCTCATGCAATTCTCTTAGTAAACCAGTACGGCACGACGGTTTTTGGCGTAAGCCGCTTCGTCATGACCCAGTACTGCAGGTTTTTCTTTACCGTAAGAAACGATGGAGATCTGGTCAGCAGAAACGCCTTTACCCTGCAGGTACATTTTAACAGCGTTAGCACGACGTTCACCCAGGGAGATGTTGTACTCTGGAGTACCACGTTCGTCCGCGTGACCTTCTACGGTGACTTTGTAAGACGGGTTGCTACGCAGGAAGTTAGCGTGAGCATCCAGCATCGCAGCGAAGTCAGAACGGATGTCGTATTTATCCAGATCGAAGTAAACGATGTTGTTCTGCTGCAGCTGCTGCATCTGAAGACGCGCTTGCTCTTCAGATGACATGTTGCCATTGCCGTTCGCGTCCATACCGGTGCCGGCACCCATCATGCCTTCGCCGCTCTGGTCATTGCTGGCGTTCTTGTTAGAAGAACACGCTGCGATTGCCATTACAGGCAGAGCGATCATCAGCCCCTTCAGCACTTTGTTCAGTTGCATTTCTATGATTCCTTTAGTAATCAATTAATTATTATTTACAGATACGGCGACCAGGCAGGGGATTTTACCTGTCCATCAGTTGCCGGAATACGCGCTTTGAAACGCCCATCTGTAGAAACCAGATTCAGCACAGATCCCATCCCCTGAGAAGAGCTGTAGATTACCATAGTGCCGTTAGGTGCCAGACTTGGCGTTTCATCCAGGAACGTTGACGACAGAACTTGGACGCCACCCGCTACCAGATCTTGTTTGGCAATGTGCTGCTGCCCACCGTTGGAGCTGACCATTACCATAAATTTACCGTCGCTGCTCACGTCTGCGTTCTGGTTCTGAGAGCCTTCCCAGGTGATACGCTGCGGAGCACCGCCGTTGATGTTCACTTTATAGATTTGCGGACGGCCTGCCTGGTCAGAGGTAAACGCCAGGTTCTGGCTGTCCGGGAACCATGATGGTTCCGTATTGTTGCTGCGACCATCCGTCACCTGACGGATCTGACCAGAACCAATGTCCATCACGTACAGGTTCAGGCTACCGGTTTTGGACAGCGCAAAGGCCAGCTTAGAGCCGTCCGGCGAGAACGAAGGCGCACCGTTGTGACGTGGGAACGACGCCACCTGACGAACAGCACCGTTAGCCAGCGTCTGGATAACCAGCGCAGAACGACCGCTTTCGAAGGTCACGTAGGCCAGTTTAGACCCGTCCGGAGACCAGGCTGGAGACATCAGCGGCTGAGAAGAGCGTTTCACCAGGAACTGGTTGTAACCGTCGTAGTCAGAGACGCGCAGCTCATACGGGAACTGGCCGCCGTTGGTCTGTACCACATAGGCGATACGGGTACGGAACGCACCTTTAATACCGGTCAGTTTTTCGAATACCGCATCGCTGGCAGCGTGAGCCGCATAGCGCAGGTACTGTTTAGTGACCTTGTAAGAGTTCTGAGCCAGAACGGTACCCGGTGCACCGCCGGTATCCACCAGCTGCCAGGCCACGTTGTAAGAGCCGTCCGGGTTAGGGGTAACCTGACCCACAACCACGGCATCAATGCCCAGTGCAGACCACGCGGCAGGCTGAACTTCCTGCGCGCTACCCGGCTGCTGAGGCAGACGAGAACGATCTAACGGGTTGAATTTACCGCTGTTACGCAGGTCAGCAGCCACGATGCCGCCGGCATCTTCAGGCGCCGCACCAGGGCCAGCCCACTGGAATGGAACTACACCGATTGGGCGTGCCGAGTCCACCCCCTGGGTGATCTCGATACGTACTTCTGCGTGCAGTACAGCTGCCCACAGCATTAAGAAACTAAATGCTACACGTAATGCCTGCTTCATCATATCTCCCTTATCTGGGTAACCTTACCCACGATAATTTAGCAGAATGTTAACAAACCCAAATAGACAAAACTACTAAACCCTGTGACTAAACCTGGTCTATTTTTCCCCGTTTGCACGGGGAAAATGTAACTTAAGGTTTGAAGTCCAGCGGTGCATTTTTAAAGACTTCGTAGACTGCCTGAGACGGTGGTTTAGGCATCTTCGCCTGACGTGCTGCAGCCTGAGCTGCAGTACACAAAGCGGGATCCCCACCTTCAGACTTAATATCAAGAAGCATGCCGTCCGGCGCCAGTTTTATACGCAGCGTACACGTTTTACCGGTATAGGAAGACGCATCATAGAATCGGCTTTCGATAGCGGATTTAATCTGCGCAGCATAGCCATTGATTTCAGCCCCTGTCGCACCGTTGCTCTTAGTGTTACCACTTCCTGTCGGTGCTGCGTTGTTTCCTTTCGCCCCACCGCCTGTTTTCGGCGCATTCTTACCGGAACTGAGATCGCCCAGCAGATCGTCAACGCCCGCAGCGGCAGCGGCTTTCTCCGCAGCAGCCTTTTTCGCTGCAGCTTTTTCAGCAGCCGCTTTTTTATCGGCAGCAGCCTTCTCAGCTGCAGCTTTTTTGTCGGCAGCCGCTTTCTCGGCGGCAGCTTTCTTCTCCGCAGCCGCTTTTTCAGCAGCGGCGGCTTTTTCTGCGGCAGCTTTCTCGGCAGCAGCGGCTTTCTTCGCAGCCTCGGCAGCCGCTTTCTTCTCGGCTTCCTGAGCAGCTTTTTTCGCGGCTTCCGCTTCCGCTTTCTTCTGAGCATCAGCAGCGGCTTTTTTCGCGGCTTCCGCTTCCGCTTTCTTCTGAGCATCAGCGGCGGCTTTCTTCGCGGCTTCCGCTTCCGCTTTCTTCTGGGCATCGGCAGCGGCTTTCTTCGCCGCTTCTGCCGCTAATTTCGCCTGGGCATCAGCCTGTGCTTTGGCATCCGCTGCGGCTTTCGCTGCCGCCTCTTCCGCCTGCTTTTGCTGTTCCTGGGCTTTCTTCGCGGCCTCTTCGGCTTGCTTCTGCTGTTGTGCCTGCTCTTTCGCGGCTTCCTGCGCCTGCAAACGCTCTTTCTCAAGCTGCTTCAGACGTTCCTGCTCGGCGGCCTGCTTTTCACGCAGTTCCTCCGCTTGCTGTTGCGCCTGTTTTTCTCGCTGCTCTTCAGCCCGTTTTGCACTCGCCTGCTGCTGTTGCTGACGGTTATAGTTCTGCACGACCGCACCGGGATCCACCATGACGGCGTCGATAGAAGAACCGCCACCGCCGCCTGATGCATCAATATGCTCGTCGAACGAACTCCAGATCAGCCCTGCAAAAAGGATCACATGCAGCACTGCGGAGACGATTATCGCTCGCTTAAGCTTGTCGTTCTGTTCGGTTGCCTTTGACACTATCGGTTCCCAAAAACTACGCGGATGATCAAATAGGCTGAGTCATTAAGCCGACAGACTTAACACCCGCACTATGTAGCAAGTTCAGCGCTTTAATAATTTCATCGTAAGGCACGTCTTTCGCACCACCGATTAAGAAGACCGTTTTCGGATTTGACTCCAGGCGTCGTTGCGCTTCAGCAATCACCTGCTCCGGCGGTAGCTGATCCATACGATCTTTCTCTACCACGACGCTGTATTGCCCTACGCCGGAAACCTCAATGATGACCGGAGGATCGTCATTGGTGCTTACCGCCTGTGATTCTGTCGCATCCGGCAGATCAACTTCCACGCTCTGGGTAATGATGGGCGCTGTCGCCATAAAGATCAGCAGCAACACCAGCAGTACGTCCAGCAGCGGAACGATATTGATTTCGGACTTGAGCTCGCGACGACCTCGTCCACGCGATCTGGCCATGGTTTACCCCTTGTTGCTCTCGGTGCTGGTAAACGCCTGACGGTGCAGAATCGCGGTGAACTCTTCCATGAAGTTGTCGTAGTTCAGTTCCAGTTTATTCACGCGCTGGTTCAGACGGTTGTAAGCCATAACCGCCGGGATTGCCGCAAACAGACCGATAGCGGTTGCAATCAGTGCTTCTGCAATACCCGGTGCAACCATCTGCAACGTCGCCTGCTTAACTGCGCCCAGCGCGATAAAGGCGTGCATAATCCCCCACACCGTACCAAACAGGCCGATATACGGGCTGATGGAACCCACCGTTCCCAGGAAAGGAATGTGCGTTTCAAGATTTTCCAGCTCGCGGTTCATGGAGATACGCATCGCACGCGAGGCTCCTTCCACCACCGCTTCAGGCGCGTGGCTGTTCGCACGGTGCAGACGGGCAAACTCTTTGAATCCGCTGTAGAAAATTTGTTCGGAGCCAGCGAGACTATCGCGACGACCCTGACTTTCCTGATACAGACGGGACAGTTCGATACCCGACCAGAACTTATCTTCAAACGCTTCCGCTTCACGGCCAGCCGCATTGAGAATACGCGTTCTCTGGATGATGATGGCCCAGGATGCGATTGAAAAACCAATCAAAATCAGCATGATAAGTTTAACCAGAAGGCTTGCCTTCAGGAACAAATCAAGGATATTCATGTCAGTCACTGCTTAAACTCCGCGACAATAGACTTAGGAAGCGCACGAGGCTTCATTATGGTTGGATCAACACAGACAATCAGTACTTCAGCTGAGTTCAGTACGGTGTTCTCTGCATTGACTATCCGCTGCGTGAAAACCAGCGAGGTTCCGCGCATTGATGTAATTTCAGTTTGGACTTCGAGCATATCGTCGAGTCTGGCAGGCGCAAAATACTCAAGCGTCATCTTGCGTACCACGAAGGCAACTCGCTCAGCCAACAGTACCTGTTGACTAAAGTGATGATGGCGCAGCATCTCTGTGCGTGCCCGTTCATAAAAAGCAACGTAGCTGGCGTGGTAAACCACACCACCGGCATCGGTATCTTCGTAATAGACACGAACCGGCCATCGAAACAGCGTTGTATTCACTTTACATCCCGGTAATGCAACAAAAGTTTATGCTTTAAACTTCGCTACTATACGCGCGGGAATGATGGTTTGGAATGGGAGAAAGTAAACGGAGAGTAAATTTTTATGGGCTCGGGTAAGCCCATATGGTTAACGGACATTTCTTATTCAGAAGAAGAAGAAAATCAATCCAGCAAGCAGCACGACATCGGCGATAAGGGGGCAGAAAATGCCCTGCCAGTGAATCGCTTTCGGACGAAAGCCTACGCCGTGGATCACACCTGCGCACACCGCCCACATAATGAGAAAGCCGTGCCAGATCTCAAGCTCGCTGGTCTTCGCTGCAAAACGCGAAGGGTCCCAGAAGATACACCCTGCCAGCAGTAATGCCATCACTAAAGAAAGCGCCCGTAACGGGCGCTTATCCATTACCGCATATAACGTTGCGATAATCTTCATTAGTGTTTTTCTTCACCCGCTTTGGTCGCTTCAACGTGCTCAAGCGCCAGGGCAGTGATGACACCAAAAGCACAGGCAAGAAGCGTCCCTAAAATCCATGCGAAATACCACATATTCAGCTCCTTACTTAGTACATAGAGTGGGTGTTGCTTTCGATATGTTCTTTAGTGATACGACCGAACATTTTCCAGTAACACCAGATGGTGTAGGCCAGAACAATCGGAACGAACACGCAAGCAACATAAGTCATTAAGTTCAGCGTCATATGGCTGGAGGTTGCATCCCACATGGTCAGGCTAGCATTCAGCATGGTGCTGGATGGCATCACGAATGGGAACATAGCGATACCTGCAGTCAGGATGATGCACGCCAGCGTCAGTGATGAGAACACGAACGCCAGAGCGCCTTTTTCCAGACGAGACGTCAGAACCGTCAGCAGCGGCAGCAACACACCCAACGCCGGAATAGCCCACAGCACAGGCATCGCGTTGAAGTTCACCAGCCATGCACCGGCCTCACGCGCCACTTCTTTGGTCAGCGGGTTAGACGGCGCGACGTGGTTAATCGCAGACGTCACCACGTAACCATCAATACCGTAGACCACCCAAACACCTGCCAGCGCGAAGCAGACCAGTGTGATCAGGGCAGCAACCTGAGCCGTTGCACGAGAACGCAGATGCAGCTCACCAACAGTACGCATCTGCAGATAGGTTGCGCCCTGGGTGATGATCATCGCCACACTGACTACGCCTGCCAGCAGACCAAACGGATTCAGCAGCTGGAAGAAGTTACCGGTGTAGTAAAGACGCATGTACTCGTCCATGTGGAACGGTACACCCTGCAGCAGGTTACCGAATGCCACACCAATCACCAGCGGTGGAACGAAGCTACCAATGAAGATGCCCCAGTCCCACATGTTACGCCAGCGGGTGTCTTCAATCTTGGAACGGTAGTCGAAACCGACCGGACGGAAGAATAAAGACGCCAGAACCAGAATCATCGCCACGTAGAAACCGGAGAACGCAGCCGCGTAAACCATCGGCCAGGCAGCGAACAGCGCGCCGCCTGCAGTGATCAGCCACACCTGGTTACCGTCCCAGTGCGGGGCGATGGAGTTGATCATGATTCGACGCTCGGTGTCATTACGACCGAGGAAACGGGTGAGCATCCCCACCCCCATGTCGAAACCATCCGTGACAGCAAAACCGATCAGCAGAACACCGATCAACAGCCACCAGATAAAACGCAATACTTCATAATCGATCATTTGATGACTCCTGTCTTAGCGTGCCGGCTGAGTAGTCACACCGGACTGCTCGTAGTGATAGCGACCGGTTTTCAGGCTGCTTGGGCCAAGGCGCGCGAACTTGAACATCAGGAACAGTTCAGCCACCAGGAACAGGGTGTAGAGACCACAGATCAGCAGCATTGAGAAGATCAGATCGCCTGCTGTCAGCGAGGAGTTGGCCACCGCCGTTGGCAGCACCTCACCAATCGCCCATGGCTGACGTCCATACTCCGCAACAAACCAGCCGGACTCAATTGCGATCCACGGCAGCGGGATAGCATACAGCGCCGTACGCAGCAGCCATTTTTTCTCGCCGATGCGGTTACGAATCACAGACCAGAAGGACGCCGCAATGATCAGCAGCATGATGATGCCGCAGCCTACCATGATACGGAATGCAAAGTAGAGTGGCGCTACGCGTGGAATAGAGTCTTTGGTTGCCATCTGGATCTGCGCTTCCGTCGCGTCGGAGACGTTCGGGGTATAGCGTTTCAGCAGCAGACCGTAGCCCAGATCTTTCTTCACGTCGTTGAACTGGTCACGAACGGCCTGGTCGGTAGAACCGGCACGCAGCTGTTCCAGCAGAGCGTAGGCTTTCATACCGTTACGGATACGGCCTTCGTGCTGCTCCATCAGCTCTTTCAGACCCGTCACCTGTTTGTCAACAGAACGGGTGGCGATGATACCCAGCGCATAAGGAATTTGAATGGCGAAGCGGTTTTCCTGGGCGTCCTGGTCCGGAATACCGAACAGGGTAAAGGCAGCCGGGGCCGGTTGGGTTTCCCATTCAGCTTCGATTGCGGCGAGCTTGGTTTTCTGTACGTCACCCATTTCATAACCGGATTCATCACCCAGCACGATAACGGAGAGGATGGCAGCCATACCGAAGCTTGCAGCGATAGCAAAGGAACGTTTAGCGAAGGCGAAGTCACGACCACGCAGCATATAGTAGGAGCTGATGCCCAGAATGAACATCGCGCCGCACACATAGCCAGAGGCCACGGTGTGGACGAATTTAACCTGAGCAACCGGGTTCAGGACCAGCTCGGCAAAGCTGACCATCTCCATACGCATGGTTTCGAAGTTGAAATCAGACGCAATCGGGTTCTGCATCCAGCCGTTTGCCACCAGGATCCACAGCGCGGACAGGTTAGACCCTAATGCCACCAGCCAGGTCACCGCCATATGCTGGACTTTGCCCAGACGGTCCCAGCCGAAGAAGAACAGACCTACAAAGGTGGATTCGAGGAAGAAGGCCATCAGACCTTCAATGGCCAGCGGCGCACCGAAGATATCCCCTACATAGTGGGAATAATATGACCAGTTAGTCCCGAACTGGAACTCCATGGTCAAACCGGTAGCCACGCCCAGTGCGAAGTTGATACCAAACAACTTGCCCCAGAACTTGGTCATATCTTTATAAATCTGTTTGCCGGACAGAACGTATACCGTTTCCATGATGGCCAGCAGGAACGCCATACCGAGCGTCAGCGGCACAAACAGGAAGTGGTACATCGCGGTCAAGGCAAACTGTAAGCGCGACAGTTCGACTACGTCTAACATTATGACTCCTTGCTCATCGCATGAAGACTCCGAGAGTGAACCCCAGGAAAAGGATCCACACGCATGCCCCAATACAAAGTTATCTGCTCCCCTTCTTCGTTGCCTATTCTCTACAGAATGAAAAAGCAGTGATGAAAGGTTACAAATACGTTAATAAAAAACTCAAATTGGTCCCGCAAATATAATACGCTGCAAAACCCTTACAATAAACAGGTTTTTATTGAATCATATTTACGTTTTTCGACGGCGATCAATTTATAGCAAAATTACCACTTTTCGACCATTTTGATCGGGGACAATTTAGCGCTTTTAAGCACCTTTTTCCAAGGATTAAACTTTGATTTAAATCAAAAACAACGACCGATGTTAACTATGTTTAAACGCGGTAAGAATGGTAAAAACCATGTTAACGATATGTGCATACAAAGCTGTGATTGGTTATCGAAGAAGGGAAAAAATATAAACAGAAGTGATTTTAATTAACGCAAAAGAAAAACACCTTTTCGACGCGGGGCAATCCTTAAAGCGTAGTCGGGCCAGGTTATTTTTCCAGAGTTTGACTGCAACCCTTCGAAATTACATTTAATTTACTTTTCGCGCTCTATAAGTTAACACCGTAGCGTGACTATTTAATGAAAAAAAGCTGCACTTAGCAGCCTTTTTTCGTTTTTCAGGCAAGAAGAATGCTAAAGGTTCGTGACTGCCCCGGTCTGAACGTGCCGGTAATCCCCTGCTCTTCACGATCATCCAGTAACCGTTCATTCAGGTCCGTTTCGCCGCACCGTTTCAACGCCGGGTTAACGGATAACGTCGTCTCGCAGACGCTGGACTCCGAAGGGTTGAACAGGCGAAGAATAAGTTCATCCCGATCTTCCGCTTTTTTGAGCGCGCTGAGCACGCATCCCGTCGGGGAAAGCGCCAGCAGACTGTAACTTTCCGGCGTGGTGAACGACGCACGGTTTAATTTCATCGCATCCCAGGGGATCTTGTTATAGCACTGCACCGGCGTTAACCACGCCTTAGCCTGCTGCGTGACGCCCGAGCTTTCAGGGGTGCCACTGAAACTGAACAGGCTAAAACGGCAGGTTAACGGACCACGCATCTGGGAATCCGGGACGGGCATCTTGATCCCCGAAGGTCTGCCAGGGCGCAACAGCAAATCTTCTTTTCCGAGTAACCCCACGCCGCGCAGCAGAGTCAGCGCAAAGGCTTTTTTGGTATCGCCCACCACTTCAAATTCACGTAATCCTTCTGTGAACAGCGCAAGCCCGTTTCGCTTTTCCTGCAGCACGGCATAGTTGAGCAAATTCCAGACAGGAACGGGCGCTTCTTTCCAGCCCTCTTCCTGCCAGCGTTGCATCGCAGCGTCCTGCACGGGGCGAGTAATGGTGCCAAACTGCGTATCCGCGAGCACGTGCTGAGTCGTAAACGGTGTGGGGATCAGCACCCGAACGCGGTGGTCATTCGCCTGGTTATCCAGACGCACCGCCACATCAATACGTCTGCTGTTGTGGCTGAGCGTAATGTCAAATGCCACCTCAAGTGAACCCTTTCGCTGACGTGCAGCGCGTTCAGAGAGGTTTGCCGGTACAGCAATACGGTGGCGGATCACCGCCCTGCTCTGCCAGGCTTCGTGTATGACGTCAACCTGATGCTCGCCCTGTGCCGAAGTGAGCCTCCACTCCTCCCGTGAAGGCGAGTAGTCGTACTCATCACCATCATCCGAACTCTCTTCAATCTCCAGTACCCGGTCGTAAATCAGGCCGGTTTCTTTGTCGCGCAGACGCAGCGTACCGTCGTCGTTTATATCAATCTGCCAGAAAGCATTTTCGAGTAAAGCACCGGTGTTTTGCGCCGGAGAGAGCACCTTTCCGGCTACGTGCGGTTCTATAAACAGCGTACGGTAGCCCATCGACGGCAGGATCTGGCTGAGCTGGATATCAAACTCCATAAACGGTTCGTAGTTGCCGTAATGGACAATCTGCCGGTCAATGAGACCAGGGTCGAGCTCGCGCGCGCTGCGAATGAAATACGGGATCTCGTTGCCTTTCTCATCACGCAGACGAAACTGGCTGGCGCGCAGCCGAATCGTGGTGTTCATCACCTCTTCACGCGGCCAGGGCATCAGGTTGAACATCACCAGCTTATCGGCGTCGGATTGCGGCATGTTGTCGACAATCTTGCGCATATAGAAGCGCACCAGGTTGTCTGCCATATCCTCAGCCAGCTCAAAGCGGGAAACAATCTCGCGATGCACCTTGTCGCTGCAGCAGCAGCCGATGCTGTCGTGGGCGTGATTCTTGAGGATCTCTTTCCACATTTTCTCCAGCAGACCGTGGTGATAGTCGAAGCCGAGAGTCCAGGCAAGCGTCGCCAGCGGCTCAAGCACGTTGACGATTTTATTCTCGATACGCGCATGGGCGATTTTAATGTCCATGCGCGTGGAGCCGATTGTCCGGTGCACACGCATGTATTTCCCGTCGATAAACTCCCCTTTCAGCGTCGCCAGTTCATCGCGCCGCGCCTCAATATGGTCAAACACCTCCTCGAAGCGGCTCGTCACAAACTGACGTTGCGGATAGATTTCACGAAGCTTCTCCATCACCGCAAAAAGGTTCTGCTGCAGCGGCATCTGGTCGTGGCCGTTGGGCAGCAAAATCTCTTTGGTGACGGAGGCGTTTTCCAGGACCTCGAAATAACTGTCGAGCCGTTTTCGTAGCCCGGCCTCATCCTCAGGTAAGTACTTACCAATCGCATAGCCCAGCGGCAGCACCTGTGCCGTCACTTCACTGCCGTCCTGGCTCTGCCAGAGAAATTCGGTTTTATCGGTACCGTGTCGTTCAGAACAGCCGCGCCAGAACATCGTGCGGGTAATGCCAAACCCGTTATAAATATGCGGAAGCTGGCCTGACATCCCAAACGAATCCGGCAGATAACCGATCATCATCGGCTCGCCGAACGCCATACAGTCGCGAATACCGTACATCAGGTTGCGGACAATCGACTCGCCGCTGACGATCGTGGTATCGGTCTGGGTATACCACGGGCCGATAATCAGTTTTCCGCGCTCGACAAGCACCTTCACCCGCGAGCGATTTTCGGGCTTGACGGCAAAGTAATCCTCCAGCACTGCCGTCTGTCCGTCGAGAACGTAATATTTGTAGGCCTCGTCCTGCTCCAGACGGGTCAGGATCTCTTCCATATTATTGACCAGAAGAATACGCGACTCTTCGGTGGTGAAGTACCACTCACGGTCCCAGTGCATATGCGGCGTGATATGAACGCGAGATACAGCTTTCATCTTCGTTTCCTGTGTTGTGCGTTTTACGGTATGGCGTCTTCAGTGATGTATTTGCCCGTTTTGACCGCCTGACGTCGCCAGAGCAGCAGAATAAATGTGGAGATAGCGGTCCCCACCAGCGCCGCACCAAACCAGCCTGCCGCTGCAACCACACCGCTCAGCCCTGCATCATGAAGTAAAAAGAGCGAGAAAATGCCTGCGCCCGGCGTGGACAGGCCGATCCCCATCGCGCCAACAATCGCCCCTGTCACCATGGAGCCCAGCACAAATGAGCCAATGACGCGGAGGGGATCTTCAATCGCCATCGGTATCGCCCCTTCGGTAATGCCCGCGAGGCCAAGCAGCCACGTTGATTTGCCGGTTTCAATTTCAAACGGTTTAAACAATCTCGGCGCCAGCATCGTTGACGCCGTCACGGTAAAGGCCGAGACCATCTTGACGGAGGCGAAAATCGCATAGGGGCCATACACCCCGTTGGCCATCGCCCCGAGGCAGAACGCGTAGGAGGCTTTGTTAACCGGCCCACCCAAATCGAACGAACACATAAAGCCAAGGATCGCGCCCAGGAGCAGCGCATTCGCGCCAGAAAGACCATTAAGCCAGGCGGTGAGCGCGTTGTTTATCCAGGCCACCGGTTCGCCGATCACAAACAGCATCAGGCTGCCTGCGCCCAGCACGCCAATAACTGGATAAAGATAAAAGGTTAAGAAGCCGTTGAAGCGGCTACTGAGACGAATATGATTTTTTACCCAGCGCATCAGGTAGCCCGCAATCAGCCCGCCTGCTATGGCACCCAGAAAACCGGAACCAATCATATTGGCAGCCAGACCGGCAGCGAAACCCGGCGTCAGCGCCGGTTTATCCGCCAGTGAGTAAGCGGTATACGCCGCCAGAACGGGAACCATCAGCATGCCAAGCATGCCGCCGCCAAGCTTGCGGTACATCCACAGCCACGAATTTTCCTGATCGAACAAGTGCTGCAGCCCCAGGATTTGCGCCAGCAATACCGACACGGCCAGCACCGTACCGCCAGCAACAATCAACGGCACCGCAAAGGAGATGCCGCTCAGGAGCGCCTGCTTGAGCTCGGTTTTGACACTTTTTTTTGTTTCAGTATCGACGGGCGCATGCCGCGCAGCGTCGGCAGGCTTTAACGCCAGCGCGCGTTCTATTAACGCTTCAGCATGGCGTAGTGGTTCCGCAACGGGTACGGAAACGGTGGGGATCCCCGCAAAGCGTTCACTCTCTTTGATCGCCACTTCTGCGGCAAAGATGCATGCTCTGGCCTCCTGCAGTTGCTGCGACGTGAGGCGCCCCTCAATGCCGTTCGCCCCCTGCTTTTCCACCACCACGTTGATGCCCATCCTGCGTCCCGCTTTTTCCAGATATTCCGCCGCCATATAGGTGTGGGCAATCCCGGCCGGGCAGGCGGTAACGCAGACAATAGTCGGGGCACTCTCCTGGATGGCGTCGGCCTGCTCCCCGGGTGCGGCGTCCAGCGCGGTCAGCACACCTTCTGCCGTGGTCGCCGCCATTACGCGAGCCCTGAGATCGTCATCCGCCAGGCGAGACGTGAGCGCCGTTAACACCTCAATATGCGTTGATCCGGCTTCCGCCGGAGGGATCGCGAGCAGGAAAATGAGCGTGACCTCTTCCGGCCCGTCCACCCCTTCCCATTCCAGCGGCTCGCACAGCGTTGCGACGGCAAATGCCGCCTCTTTTACCGTGGCCGATTTGCCATGGGGGACAGCCAGCCCCTCACCCAGCGCGGTTGGGCCAAGCGATTCCCGTTGAAAAACGTCCACCAGAAAAGCCTCGGCGTCAGTGATTTTGCCCAGCGCCTCCAGCCGCATCGCGAGCTGACGTATTGCCTCATCACGGCGGGTAAACTGCGCCTGAACGCAGACAGCACGTGGATCGGTCAGGGTCGTCAGGTTCATAGAGATCCTCACAGTTGCATCGTTATAGTCTGCGAAGGATTGTGGCAGAGCGAATAATACATTTATGTGATCATTTTCACTAACATCAACATTTGTATTTAAGTTGTATTATTTACAAATCATTAGTTGAATGCATAATTCTCAGAAAAGGTATTAATCAGGCGCGATAAAATGGGCAATAAACCGCGATACCGGCAGATAGCGGATGTCTTCCGCGAAAAAATTAACGCCGGAGAATTAAAACCGGGTGACGCGCTACCAACGGAATCCAGCCTTCAGGAGGCGTTTAGCGTCAGCCGCGTCACCGTCCGGCAGGCCCTGAAACTGCTTGCCGACGAACAGATCATCGAAAGCATCCAGGGCAGTGGTTCATATGTAAAAGAGGAGCGGGTGAATTACGACATTTACCAGCTCACCGGCTTTTACGAAAAACTGGCGGACCGAAACGTTGATACGCACAGCGATGTTAAAATTTTTGAAGTGGTAAAAGCCGATACAAGACTCGCGGCTACGCTGGCAATTGGCGAGGATGATAAGGTTTGGCACGTCAAGCGCGTACGCTTCATCAAGCAGAAGCCGGTAAACCTGGAAGAAACCTGGATGCCGCTGGCGATGTTCCCCGACCTCACCTGGGAAGTGATGGAAAAGTCGAAATACCACTACGTTGAACAGATCAAAAAGCTGGTCATCGATCGCAGTGAACAGGAGCTGGTGCCGGTCATGCCCTCAGAAGAGGCGATTGCCGCGCTGGCGCTCGATCCGGCAAAACCGATCCTGGAAAAAGTCTCCCGCGGTTTCCTGAAAGATGGCCGGGTTTTCGAATACAGCCGCAACGTGTTCAATACCGACGATTACAAATTCACCCTCGTGGCGAAACGCAGGCAATAAAAAAGGCCGCTTTACAGCGGCCAACCATGTCGAAACGGACATTTTTTATTTCAACGCGCCCCTTTCAGGGCGCAGAGAGGACTTACTTAATGATGGATTTCAGTGCTTCGCCGATATCCGCCAGGCTGCGAACGGTCTTCACGCCTGCGGCTTCCAGCGCTGCGAATTTCTCATCAGCCGTACCTTTACCACCGGCGATAATCGCGCCTGCGTGACCCATACGCTTACCTTTCGGCGCCGTCACACCCGCGATGTAACCGACTACTGGCTTGGTTACGTGTTCTTTGATGTAAGCAGCCGCTTCTTCTTCCGCGCTACCACCGATCTCACCGATCATGACGATCGCTTCGGTCTGTGGATCTTCCTGGAATAGCTTCAGGATGTCGATGAAGTTAGAGCCTGGGATTGGGTCACCGCCGATGCCCACACAGGTGGACTGGCCGAAGCCGTAGTCGGTGGTCTGCTTAACCGCTTCATAGGTCAGCGTACCGGAACGGGAAACGATACCCACTTTGCCCGGCTTGTGAATGTGACCTGGCATGATGCCGATTTTGCATTCGCCTGGGGTGATCACGCCTGGGCAGTTCGGGCCGATCATGCGCACGCCCGCTTCGTCCAGCTTCACTTTCACGGTCAGCATATCCAGCGTCGGGATACCTTCAGTGATGGTGATGATCAGTTTGATGCCTGCGTCGATCGCTTCCAGAATGGAGTCTTTGCAGAACGGTGCCGGAACGTAGATAACGGTCGCGGTTGCGCCCGTCGCTTCTACGGCTTCACGCACGGTGTTGAACACCGGCAGGCCCAGGTGTGTGGTGCCACCTTTACCTGGTGTTACACCGCCAACCATCTGCGTACCGTAGGCAATCGCCTGCTCGGAGTGGAAAGTCCCCTGGCTACCGGTGAAGCCCTGGCAGATAACCTTGGTATCTTTATTGATTAAAACTGACATTATTTCCCCTCCACTGCGGCAACAACCTGCTGAGCTGCATCCGTCAGACTTTTCGCTGCAATAATATTCAGGCCGCTGTCAGCCAGTTTTTTCGCGCCGAGTTCAGCGTTGTTACCTTCAAGACGCACAACAACCGGAACGTTAACGCCCACTTCTTCTACCGCGCCGATGATGCCGTCTGCGATCAGGTCGCAACGTACGATACCGCCGAAGATGTTCACCAGAACGGCTTTCACGTTGTCGTCAGAGAGAATGATTTTGAACGCTTCGGTTACGCGCTCTTTGGTTGCGCCACCGCCTACGTCGAGGAAGTTCGCTGGCTCGCCGCCGTGCAGCTTAACGATGTCCATGGTGCCCATCGCCAGGCCCGCACCGTTAACCATGCAGCCGATGTTGCCATCCAGCGCCACGTAGTTCAGTTCCCACTGAGCAGCCTGTGCTTCACGCGGGTCTTCCTGAGACTGGTCACGCATTTCGCGCAGATCTGGCTGGCGGAACAGGGCATTGCCGTCAGCACCCAGTTTGCCATCGAGGCAGATCAGATCGCCCTGAGTGGTGATCACCAGCGGGTTGATCTCGATCAGCGCCAGATCGCGCTCCAGGAAGATGGTCGCCAGACCCATAAAGATCTTGGTGAACTGCTGAACCAGCTTGCCTTCCAGACCCAGTTTGAACGCCAGCTCACGGCCCTGGTAAGGCATTGGACCTGCCAGTGGATCGATAGCCACTTTATGGATCAGGTGTGGCGTCTCTTCTGCCACTTTTTCGATTTCCACGCCGCCTTCGGTAGACGCCATGAACACCACGCGACGCGAGCTACGGTCTACCACCGCGCCCAGATACAGCTCTTTCGCGATGTCGGTTGCCGCTTCAACCAGGATCTGGTTGACTGGCTGGCCGTTCGCATCTGTCTGGTAAGTGACCAGACGCTTGCCGAGCCAATGTTCAGCAAATGCACGAATTTCTTCTTTGCTCTTAACAACCTTCACACCGCCCGCTTTACCACGGCCACCAGCGTGAACCTGACATTTAACTACCCACGGGCCGGAACCGATTTTAGATGCGGCTTCTTCTGCTTCACGCGGGGTAGTACAGGCATAACCCACCGGAGCCGGTAAGCCATACCGGGCAAACAGCTGTTTGGCCTGATATTCATGTAAGTTCATGTGTTCTATCCATCCTTCAGGGTAATCGTTATCTTCAAACCTGCAGGCCGGTGCAAGGCGTATCCGGCCTACAGGGCAGGTGATGCTAAAAGGGACTAGACGTCCAGCAGCAGACGCGTTGGATCTTCCAGCAGCTCTTTAATCGCTACCAGGAAGCCCACGGACTCGCGGCCGTCGATCAGACGGTGATCGTAAGAGAGCGCCAGATACATCATTGGCAGGATCTCCACTTTACCGTCTACCGCCATCGGACGATCTTTAATGGCGTGCATACCCAGGATCGCGCTCTGCGGCGGGTTGATGATCGGGGTAGACATCAGCGAACCAAATACGCCGCCGTTGGTAATGGTGAAGTTACCGCCGGTCAGGTCGTCTACGGTCAGCTTGCCGTCGCGGCCTTTCACGGCCAGCTCTTTAATATTTTTCTCGATGTCGGCCATACCCAGGGTATCCACATCACGCAGAACCGGAGTCACCAGACCACGTGGCGTAGACACCGCCATGCTGACGTCGAAATAGTTGTGGTAAACCACGTCATCACCATCGATGGACGCGTTCACTTCCGGGTAGCGTTTCAGTGCTTCAACAACCGCTTTCACGTAGAAGGACATAAAGCCCAGACGGATACCGTGACGTTTTTCAAACGCGTCACCGTACTGCTTACGCAGGTCCATGATTGGCTTCATGTTCACTTCGTTGAAGGTGGTCAGCATCGCGGTGGAGTTTTTCGCTTCCAGCAGACGCTCTGCCACACGCTTACGCAGGCGAGTCATTGGCACGCGTTTTTCACTGCGCGCACCCAGAGCAGGCTGTGCTGCTGGCGCTGCCACAGGGGCTTTCGCTTCTGCCTGAGCAGGCGCTTTCGCCAGGTGTTTGTCGATGTCTTCACGGGTCAGACGACCGCCTACACCGGTACCTTTGATTGCTGCCGGGTCAAGGCTGTGTTCAGCCAGCAGGCGACGGATCGCCGGGCTGAGCGCGTCGTTGGTCTGTTCTTCCAGAGAAGCCTGCTGGCGCTGAGCCGGCGTAGAGGCTTTCTCTTCAGACTTCGCGCTGGACTCTTTGCCCGCGCTGTTGCCTTCACGCAGGCGACCCAGGATCTGGCGAGAGGTTACGGTGGTGCCTTCGTCTTCCAGCACCGCGTCCAGAACGCCATCCGCCGAAGCCGGTACTTCCAGTACCACTTTGTCAGTTTCGATTTCTACCAGCACTTCATCGCGCTTAACGGCATCGCCTGGTTTTTTATGCCAGGTAGCGACGGTCGCATCTGCTACAGATTCAGGCAGGTCGGGAACAAGAATATCTACGCTACTCATTATGTATCCTTTAATTAATCGACGTTCAGCGCGTCATTGACCAGATCTTGTTGCTGCTTCTGGTGAACGGACATATACCCTACCGCCGGAGAGGCGGAGGCCGGGCGACCTGCATAACGCAGGGCAGACCCAAATGGAATCACTTCACGGAAATGATGCTGGCTGCAGTACCATGCGCCCTGGTTGAGCGGCTCTTCCTGGCACCAGACAAAATCATGCACGTGAGCGTACGGTTTCAGCGCTTCCTGCACCGCCTGGTGCGGGAATGGATAAAGCTGTTCGATACGCACGATGGCGACATCTTTCTGATCGTTCTTACGGCGCTGTTCCAGCAGGTCGTAATAAACCTTACCAGAACACATCACCACACGCTTCACAGCCTGCGGATCCAGTTCATCAATCTCACCTATGGCAGGCAGGAAGGTGCCATTCGCCAGCTCATCCAGGCTGGACACCGCCAGTGGGTGACGCAGCAGGGATTTTGGTGACATGACCACCAGCGGACGGCGCATACCGCGCAGCGCCTGACGACGCAGCATGTGGTAAACCTGAGCCGGGGTGGACGGTACGCAAACCTGCATGTTCTGCTCAGCGCAGAGCTGCAGATAACGTTCCAGGCGCGCGGAGGAGTGCTCAGGACCCTGGCCTTCATAACCATGTGGCAGGAGCATCACCAGGCCACACATACGGCCCCATTTCTGTTCGCCAGAAGAGATGAACTGGTCGATAACCACCTGAGCACCGTTGGCGAAGTCACCGAACTGCGCTTCCCAGATGGTCAGCGTACGCGGCTCTGCGGTAGCGTAACCGTATTCGAAGGCCAGCACCGCTTCTTCAGAGAGCACGGAGTCCCAGACCTTGAACTGGCCCTGACCGTTGTGCACGTGCTGCAGCGGGGTGTAGGTTGAACCGTTAGACTGGTTGTGAACTACCGCGTGGCGGTGGAAGAAGGTGCCACGGCCCGCATCTTCACCGGACAGACGAACAGGAATACCTTCGTCAACCAGCGTCGCGTAAGCCAGCGTTTCTGCACCGCCCCAGTCGAACAGCTTCTCACCTGCCGCCATAGACTGACGGTCAGCATAAATTTTTGCCACGCGAGACTGCATCTCGATGGCGTCTGGCACGGTGCTGATGCGTTTAGCCAGCTCCTGCAGGCGCTTCATCTCGACCTTGTTCGGGTAACTCTCATCCCACTCGTGGTTGAGGTACGGCGACCAGGTAAAGGAGTGCATGTTCATCGGACGCAGCTCTTTCACCACGCACTCACCCGCATCCAGCGCGTCGCGGTAGAGGTTGACCATTTCGGTCGCATCTTCCAGCGTCGCCACTTTTTCGCTTTCCAGCTTGTCAGCGTAGATTTTGCGCGGCGTCGGGTGTTTTTTGATTTTCTGGTACATCAACGGCTGGGTTGCACTTGGCTCGTCGGCTTCGTTGTGGCCGTGACGGCGGTAGCAGAACAGGTCGATGAACACATCGCGTTTGAAGGTGTTACGGAAGTCCAGCGCCAGACGGGTCACGAAGGCGACCGCTTCCGGGTCATCCGCGTTCACGTGGAAGATTGGCGCCTGTACCATCTTGCCGATGTCGGTGCAGTAAGGGGTTGAACGCGCATCCAGTGGGTTAGACGTTGTGAAGCCCACCTGGTTGTTGATGACGATACGAACGGTACCGCCCACTTCATAACCACGCGCTTTGGACATGTTCAGGGTTTCCTGAACCACGCCCTGCCCTGTGACCGCCGCATCACCGTGAATGGTGATTGGCAGCACTTTGTTGCTGCTTGGCTCGTCCAGACGATCCAGACGCGCACGCACGGAACCGATAACTACCGGGCTGACGATCTCCAGGTGCGACGGGTTAAACGCCAGCGCCAGGTGAACCAGACCGCCTTCGGTTTCGATATCAGACGAGAAGCCCATGTGGTACTTCACGTCACCGGTGCCGAGATGTTCTTTATGTTTGCCCGCGAATTCGTCGAACAGGTCCTGCGGTTTTTTACCCAGCACGTTGACCAGCACGTTCAGACGACCACGGTGCGCCATGCCCAGTACCACTTCACGGGTACCGCTCTTGCCTGCATGACGAATCAGCTCTTTCAGCATTGGCACTAACGCATCGCCGCCTTCCAGCGAGAAGCGTTTTGCGCCCGGGAACTTCGCGCCCAGATAGCGCTCAAGCCCTTCCGCTGCGGTCAGTTCGTTCAGGAAGCGTTTTTTCTCGTCAGCCGAGAAGGTCGCGTGGCCCGCTACGGATTCGATACGCTGCTGGATCCAGCGTTTCTCTTCGGTAGAAGTGATATGCATGTATTCCGCGCCGATGGAGCCGCAGTAGGTTTGCTTGAGGGCGTCGATCAGATCGCCCAGCTTCATCGTGTCTTTACCGATGGCAAAAGAACCTACGTTAAAGCTTTCCTGGAAATCGGCCTCGGTCAGATCGTGATACGCCGGATCGAGATCCGCCACACGGTCTTGTTTCCACAGTCCCAGCGGATCGAGATTCGCATGCTGGTGACCGCGGAAGCGATAAGCGTTAATAAGCTGCAGGACTTTAACCTGCTTCGCGTTGGTGTCAGGGTCGGAAATCGCAGAAGAGTAACGTGAGGCATCCTTCGCCAGACGACGGAAATAATCACGTGTTTTGGAATGGAATTGATCCGGTTTGACTCCCGTGCCAGGCAACTGCTGGAACATGGAACGCCAGTTTGCGTCCACTGAGTCAGGATCGGTTAAGAAGTCTTCATAGAGCTGTTCTATCCAGCTCTGGTTGGCACCAGAGAGGTAAGAAGAGTCCAGCCAGGCTTTCATTGCGCCGTTCTGCATCGTGATCCCTTAAGCATTTTTATGCTTACTTTCGCCGTAGAAACTACCACGCACACCGCGTGTACGTGCCGGGGTTCACCTGCGAGCTCTTTTCATTTGGCCCGCGAAGGAACCTTTAGAAACTGTCTAGACTTCAGGGCAGTTTTTAAAGGTTTCTGCAATCTATCCCCTCTCCCTTTGGAAGAGGGTTAGGGTGAGGGGGAACAGCGCCCCCTCTCACTACTTACTTACGCACTGCGCTGCAGCAGCATCGACTTAATATGGCCGATGGCGCGCGTCGGGTTAAGCCCCTTCGGACACACACTGACGCAGTTCATGATGCTATGGCAGCGGAATACGCTGAAAGCGTCACTTAAACCTTCCAGACGACTATCGGTTTCGGTGTCGCGGCTATCGATCAGGAAGCGATAGGCAGCCAGCAGACCGGCCGGACCGATGAACTTGTCCGGGTTCCACCAGAACGACGGGCACGACGTTGAACAACATGCACAGAGAATACACTCATACAAGCCGTCGAGTTTTTCACGCTGCTCAGGAGACTGTAAATGCTCACGAGCGGGTGGATTTTGCCCATTATTCAATAAGTAAGGCTTAATCTTCTCATATTGTGCATAGAATTGCCCCATGTCTACCACCAAATCACGCACGACCGGCAGGCCTGGCAGAGGACGGATAACAATTTTCTGGCCCGGGCGTTGCAACGCGGAAATTGGCGTGATGCAGGCCAGACCATTTTTGCCGTTCATGTTGACGCCGTCAGAGCCACACACCCCTTCACGGCAGGAGCGACGGAACGACAGTGTCGGATCTTTTTCTTTCAGCTGGATTAACGCATCCAGCAGCATCATGTCACGACCTTCTTCCGCTTCCAGCGTGTAATCCTGCATGCGCGGAGCGTCATCTACATCCGGGTTATAACGATAAACTGAGAATTCGAGTTTCATTGTCCTGTCTCCGCATTAGTAAGTACGAATCTTCGGCGGGAACGCCGGACGCAGTTTCGGTTCCATGTTCACCTGACGGCGCGTCATGGTTTCCGACTCTGGCAGATACAGGGAATGGCACAGCCAGTTTTCATCGTCACGATCCGGGAAGTCGAAGCGGCTATGCGCGCCACGGCTTTCGGTACGGAAGTTGGCCGACATCGCGGTTGCGAACGCGGTTTCCATCAGGTTATCCAGCTCCAGACACTCAACGCGCTGGGTGTTGAACTCGCTGGAGGTGTCATCCAGACGGGCGTTTTTCAGGCGCTCGCGGATCGCTTTCAGCTGCTCAAGACCTTTCGCCATCGCGTCACCTTCACGGAATACCGAGAAGTTGTGCTGCATACATTCCTGCAGCGCTTTGCGGATTTCCACCGGATCTTCACCGTTACGGTTACCGTTCCAGCGGTTCAGACGCTCAAGCGATGCATCAATTTCGTCGTCAGTGGCGTCACGCAGCGCGCCCTGTTCGGCAATGGATTCCTGCAGGTGCAGACCCACCGCACGACCAAACACCACCAGGTCCAGCAGGGAGTTCCCCCCCAGACGGTTGGCACCGTGTACGGATACGCAGGCAATTTCGCCTACCGCGAACAGGCCTGGGATGACCACATCTTCGCCCTGCTCGTTTACGGTCAATGCCTGGCCGGTCACTTTGGTCGGAATACCGCCCATCATGTAGTGGCAGGTAGGAATAACCGGAATTGGCTCTTTCACCGGGTCGACGTGGGCGAAGGTACGGGACAGCTCCAGAATACCCGGCAGACGGGATTCCAGTACCTCTTTACCCAGGTGGTCGAGTTTCAGCTTGGCGTGTGGACCCCATGGGCCATCACAGCCGCGACCTTCACGGATTTCGATCATGATGGAACGCGCCACCACGTCACGACCCGCCAGGTCTTTCGCATTCGGGGCATAACGTTCCATGAAACGTTCGCCGTGTTTGTTCAGCAGGTAACCGCCTTCACCACGGCAGCCTTCTGTCACCAGAACACCCGCACCGGCGATACCGGTTGGGTGGAACTGCCACATCTCCATATCCTGCACCGGCACGCCAGCGCGGATAGCCATCCCAACGCCATCACCGGTATTGATGTGGGCGTTAGTGGTGGACTGGTAAATACGCCCTGCACCGCCGGTTGCCAGCACGGTTGCGCGCGCTTTGAAGTAGACCACTTCACCGGTTTCAATGCACAGCGCAGTACAACCAACAATCGCGCCATCGGCGTTTTTCACCAGATCCAGCGCATACCACTCGGAGAAGATAGTAGTGTGGTTTTTCAGGTTCTGCTGATACAGAGTATGCAGCAGCGCGTGACCGGTACGGTCAGCCGCCGCCGCGGTACGTGCCGCCTGCTCGCCGCCGAAGTTTTTCGACTGGCCGCCAAACGGACGTTGATAGATGGTGCCATTTTCCAGACGGGAGAACGGCAGACCCATATGATCCAGCTCCAGAATCGCTTCCGGGCCAGTCTTACACATATATTCGATGGCATCCTGGTCGCCGATGTAGTCGGACCCTTTTACCGTGTCGTACATGTGCCATTCCCAGTTATCTTCATGGGAGTTACCCAGCGCAACGGTAATACCGCCCTGCGCAGATACCGTGTGGGAACGGGTCGGGAATACTTTAGAGAGCAGCGCACAGGTCTGGCCGCTCTGGGAAATTTGCAGCGCGGCGCGCATACCTGCGCCACCCGCACCAATCACAACAGCATCAAATTCTCTGACTGGCAGTTTCATTACACACCCCACACCACAACGAATCCATAAATAACGTAAACCACCAGTGCAACGACAATGGCCAGTTGCAGAGGAAGGCGAATCGCCAGCGGTTTAACGTAATCGGTCAACACCTGCCACATGCCAATCCAGGCATGAATAAGAATGGAGAACAGCGCCAGCAGGGTGAACACTTTGGTGAAGGCAGATCCGAAGAACCCACTCCAGATTTCCCACGTCAGCGTGCCGCTGGTCGCGAAGAAACCGATCATATAGATGATGTAGAGGGTGAGAACGATGGCGGTAGCACGGACCAGAATGAAGTCATGTACGCCGTTGCGTCCTAATGCGGAGGCGTTGCTTACCATACGAGAACTCCTGCGAGAAGTGAAAGCACGACTGTAATCACAAATGAAATGTTAGCGGAACGTTTCCCGGCTTCGAAAGTCTCTTCCAGGTAACCAAAGTCCATCAGCATATGGCGAACACCCACCACAACGTGGTACGCCAGTGCGGTCAGAATGCCCCACATGATGAATTTCACGAAGAAGCTGTTCATGATGGCAGAGGCCTGGAGGAATCCTTCAGGAGAAGAGAGGCTGGTGCCCAGTAACCACAGCAGAATGCCTACCGCCACAAACGTAATCACACCCGATACACGGTGCAGAATGGACGCTATTGCTGTTACGGGGAACCGGATCGTTTTGAGATCCAGATTGACAGGTCTTTGTTTTTTCACATTTCTTATCATGAATAACGCCCACATGCTGTTCTTATTGTTTCCTTCCTCCGGACTGCGATGCGGGTCAGACAGCGTTCCTTTTCTATAACTGCGCGTCATGCAAAACATTGCTTCCAAATGCTAAAACGACACGTTACAACGCTGGGTGGCTCGGGATTGCAGGGTGTTCCGGAGACCTGGCGGCAGTATAGGCCGTTCACAAAATCATTACAATTAACCTACATACAGTTTGTCGGGTTTTCTCTGGAACAGTGATCAGGGTCACGATAACAACATCTTTTTAATTTTTAATCATCTGATTTGACAAATGTTAAACAATATTGTTACAAACGTCATCAGAAAAGGCATATAATGCGCAAAAGTTATGAGGTCTCTCTTTCACCTGACAAATAGTTATGTAACAGTGTGATGGTATTGACCGAAGTTATCAGGACAGTTATTAGTGATATACAGGTTTGAAAAATTCGGACTGCAAAAACGCTGATTTGCTGTTGTTTCACTGATATTTCATTCGTTTACCTGCAAGGCGCCATAGCTCTGTACCCTGGTTTGTCCTCGTGAGCTGAGCGGTAAGCCAAATAACAATCTGGTAACGGTGATTAACAGCTGAAAGCAAATCCGGTAAAGCGCAGTCTTAAGCATAAGGCGCTAAGGAGACCGTAAATGGCTGATACAAAGGCAAAACTCACCCTCAACGGTGGTGATGCTATTGAACTGGATGTGCTAAAAGGCACGCTCGGTCAGGATGTTATTGATATCCGTACGCTGGGTTCCAAAGGAATGTTCACCTTTGACCCTGGATTTACCTCTACCGCATCTTGCGAATCCAAAATCACCTACATTGACGGTGACGAAGGTATCCTGCTCCATCGCGGCTTCCCCATCGATCAGTTAGCCACCGAATCCAACTATCTGGAAGTGTGCTACATCCTGCTGAACGGCGAAAAGCCGACGCAGGCTCAGTATGATGAATTCAAAACCACCGTCACCCGTCACACCATGATCCATGAGCAGATTACCCGTCTGTTCCATGCGTTCCGTCGTGACTCTCACCCGATGGCGGTGATGTGCGGGATTACCGGTGCGCTGGCGGCGTTCTACCACGACTCCCTTGACGTGAATAACCCACGCCACCGCGATATCGCCGCGTTCCGCCTGCTGTCCAAAATGCCAACCATGGCAGCGATGTGCTACAAATACTCCATCGGTCAGCCGTTCGTGTATCCACGTAACGACCTCTCCTATGCCGGTAACTTCCTGCGCATGATGTTCTCTACGCCGTGCGAAGAGTACGAAGTGAATCCGGTGCTGGAACGCGCGATGGACCGTATTCTGATCCTGCACGCTGACCACGAACAGAACGCCTCTACCTCCACCGTCCGTACCGCAGGCTCTTCAGGTGCGAACCCGTTCGCCTGTATCGCTGCGGGCATCGCCTCCCTGTGGGGACCGGCGCACGGCGGCGCGAACGAAGCTGCACTGAAGATGCTGGAAGAGATCAGCACCGTTGAGCACATTCCTGAATTCGTGCGCCGCGCGAAAGACAAGAATGACTCCTTCCGTCTGATGGGCTTCGGTCACCGTGTGTACAAAAACTACGACCCACGTGCAACCGTGATGCGTGAAACCTGCCACGAAGTGCTGAAAGAGCTGGGCACCAAAGACGATCTGCTGGAAGTGGCGATGGAGCTGGAACACATCGCGCTGAACGACCCGTACTTCATCGAGAAGAAACTCTACCCGAACGTAGACTTCTACTCTGGCATTATTCTGAAAGCGATGGGCATTCCGTCTTCCATGTTCACCGTGATCTTCGCCATGGCGCGTACCGTGGGCTGGATTGCGCACTGGAACGAAATGCACAGCGAAGGCATGAAAATCGCCCGTCCTCGTCAGCTGTATACCGGCTACGAGCAGCGTGATTTTAAGTCTGATCTTAAGCGCTAAAAGACGTGGGTGCGGCCTGATGCCCTCACCCCGGCCCTCTCCCACCGGGAGAGGGTGAAAACATTAAAAACGGTAACCTGAGGGTTACCGTTTTACTTTTTACCTCTGGCACCCGGGACACCAGTAAAACGGTCGTGAAGAGAGCGTTGTCTTCTCAATCACCCCACCGCACCGCTCGCACCTCTTCCCCGCCCGATGAAACACCTTAAAGCGGAACAGCGCCCCGTGATGTTTGTTCTCATCTACCACGCCGCGGGTGTTGTACGATAGCCGCGGAATATCCAGCAGCGCGTGAGAGAGCACTTCCAGCTGGTCATCGCTCAACTGCGACGCTTTGTGCTGCGGTGCCAGCCCGACCTCCCAGAGAATTTCGACGCGAAGGTAATTGCCTAATCCGGCCAGGAACGCCTGATCGAGCAGTAGCCCGGAAAATTGCCGGTTGCGGAATTTAGGGGATAACAGGCGGGCTTTGACATCGTTCGCCGTCAGACGCATATCCAGCACGTCCGGCCCGACCCGCTGTAAGAACGGGTGCGTAAGCAGTTGCTCCGGCGTTAACATTTCGATATCAGACGCGCTATACAGCAAAATCGCTTTATCCGCGGTTTGCAGCCTGACGCGCAGCACGCGGGTGGTTTGCGGCTGCTCGTTGGCATTAACCACCCGCCAGACGCCGTAAAGCTGGTTGTGGCTGTATAACGTCAGGTTATGGGAAAAATGCGTGAGTAACGCCTTTCCCCGTGTTTCGATGTGGGTCACCGTTTGTCCCACCAGCGGTGCTTCAAACGGCTTCAGTTGAGGAAAAGCAAACCAGACGTCCGTCAGGGGTTTGCCTTTTATCGCCGCCTCGAGGCTATCCGCAGCACGGCGGATCTCCGGGCCTTCTGGCATCTCTTTATCCTTATGATTTTCAGGCGCTGACGAGGATCCCCTGCTCTGCAAACGCCGCCCGTAAGCGGCGGGCAAACTGCAGCGCGTGCTCGCCATCACCGTGTAAGCATACTGTGTCAGCCTGAACGCTGGCCGTTGTACCTTCGACCGTTGTTACTGTTCCCTCGCGCACCATCTGAAGGGTCTGCGCCAGCGCCAGAGACTCATCGGTGATCAGCGCGTTGGGCCGGGAACGGGGAACCAGGGTTCCGTCGGGCTGATAGCCTCGGTCGGCAAACACTTCCTGGCGGGTGGTTAACCCCAGACGCTGACCGGCGCGAATCAGCTCGCTCCCCGCCAGGCCAACCAGGATCAGTTGTGGGTTGCAATCGAACACCGCCCGGGCGATGGCCTCTGCCAGCGCGGGGTCGTTCGCCGCCTGATTATAGAGCATGCCGTGCGGCTTCACGTGGCGCAGCGCGCCCTGCTGCGAACGCACAATCGCCTCGAGCGCGCCAATCTGGTAAAGCGTCTGAGCGTAGACCGTCTCGGGCGGGAGATCCATCGCCGTGCGGCCAAAGTTCTCCCGGTCAGGGAAGCTCGGATGCGCCCCTATCGCAACACCATTTTTGATGGCGTTGCGCACGCTCGCCAGCATCGTTTGGGCATCACCCGCGTGAAAACCGCAGGCGATATTCACCGAGGTGACCAGGGTCATCAGTTCAGCGTCGGCGCTGCCGCCCTCGCCCAGATCGGCGTTCAAATCAATCTTTACCATCAAGCCTCCACGCCAGTTGTGCCAGATAACGCAGCTGGTCCTGCCGCGCCTTCAGCGCCTCCTCCAGGGAGCATTGCACGAAGTGAATCGGCTGTCCGAGAGGGATTTGCGCCAGATGGTAGCGATCGGCCTCAATAATGCAGGCGATGCGCGGGTAACCGCCCGTGGTCTGTGCATCGTTCATCAACACAATCGGTTGACCGTTACCCGGTACCTGAATGACGCCGGGCAACAGACCGTGTGAAAGCAGCTCGCGGTCCGTCGTACGGGTCAGCGGCTGCCCCTGAAGACGATACCCCATGCGGTTACTCTGCGGGCTAATCTTCCACGGCGAGCGCCAGAAAGACTCCTGAGACACCTCATCAAATTCCTGATACTCCGGCCCCGGCAGGGCGCGGATCTGGTTTCCCCACAGGAGCTGTTTTACACCCTGCGCGGTTGAAAAGTGCCGCGTTGACGGTTTTATCGCCAGACGATCGCCATCGCGCAACAATCGTCCTTCGTGACCGCCAATTCCGGCTTTCTGATCGGTACTGGATGAGCCCAACACCTCCGGCACGTCAATCCCACCGGCAACGGCAAGATAACTGCGAACCCCATGCTGAGGTCGCTTAAGCGTTAAACGCTGTCCGGCTTTTGCCCGCAGTCGCCAGCCGGTCCAGACCGCTTTGCCATCAAGCGTGGCATCGCACCCGGCGCCGGTTAACGCAAACCAGGTCTCCTGACTAAATTCAATGACACACTGCCCCAGCGTAATTTCGAGCGCAGCCGTATTGCCGGGATTGCCCACCAGCACGTTGGCAATCTCCAGTGCTGGCCTGTCCAGCGCGCCACAGTAGCTCACGCCAGACTGGCGCATGCCAAAGCGACCCGCATCCTGAACGGAGGTGTAAAGCCCGGCGCGAATAAGCGTTAACATACTCCCTCCTTCTGCGGGATAAAGCGAAGGGTGTCGCCAGGACGCAGGAGGACCGGCGATTCCAGCCCCGGTGCAAATAACGGCATGGATGTGTGTCCGATGAGCTGCCAGCCCCCCGGCGACGCGAGCGGATAAATGCCCGTCTGTTCGCCACCAATCGCGACGGTACCCGCCGGCACGCTCAGGCGCGGTTCAGCGCGGCGTGGCGTGTGTAACGCCGGGGAGAGTCCGCCCAGATACGGGAAGCCAGGCTGGAATCCCAAAAACCAGACCACATAATCAACGGAGGCGTGCAGCTCAACGACCTGTTTTTCGGTTAGCCCGCAGTGTTCAGCCACCACGCCAAGATCGGGTCCCCCTGTGCCGCCATACACTACCGGGATCTCAATCGTGCGGGATTCCGGCTCCAGCGCTTCGCTCTCCTCCCACCAGCGCTGTAAACGCTCGATGGCATCCAGTGCCAGCGTATGCGGATTACGCAGAACCACGGTGATGTTATTCATCCCCGGGATCGCTTCAACCACCTCAGGCACCTCCACCAGACGCTGCGTTAGCCGCCAGATACGCTTTTGGGTCGCAAGGGTAACAGGCGGCTCCAGCTCCAGCACCACCGCCGTTTCACCCAGAAGATAACAACGCGCTCGCTGCACTCAGGTACCTCTCATCAGGCCGGGTTAGGGATATCAATAAACGTAACATCCAGATCGGTATTTTCGGTCAGCCATTCGCTCAGGGCGCGAATGCCGCCGCGTTCGGTGGCATGGTGACCTGCCGCGTAAAAATGCAGCCCCTGTTCACGGGCTGAATGAATAGTCTGCTCGGAGACTTCACCGGTGATAAACGCATCAACACCAAAACGCGCGGCGCTATCAATGAAGCCCTGACCGCCACCCGTGCACCAGGCGACACGCTTCACCGTATCCGGACCGGTATCACCGCTCCACAGCGGACGACGTCCCAGACGCGCTTCAATCCATGAGGCCAGCTCAAGGCCCGGCACTGGCATCGACAGCTCGCCCCACGGCACCAGCGGCTCAATTTCACCCATCACGGTGATCCCTAACAGCTGCGCGAGCTGAACGTTGTTGCCAAGTTCGGGGTGCGCATCCAGTGGCAGATGATAGCCATACAGGTTGATATCATTTGCCAGCAACGTTTTCAGACGGTTGCGCTTCATGCCGCGAATGATCGGTGATTCGTTTTTCCAGAAATAGCCGTGATGGACGATGACAGCATCGGCCTCCTGACGCACGGCTTCATCCAGCAACGCCTGACTGGCGGTCACGCCGGTGATAATTTTTTGCACCGTGTCGCGCCCTTCGACCTGTAACCCGTTCGGGCCGTAGTCGCTGAAGGCGCTGCTGTTCAGTTTTTCGTTGATCAGACTTTCCAGTTCGGTGTTTTTCATCATGACTCTCTTAAGCTTTACGGGCCGCTTCGTACGCCGCCAGCGTGGCGACGCGCGCCTGTTTATGTTCAACAATCGGGCGAGGATAATCGAGCGTTACGCCCTGTTTGTCCGCCCATGCCCACGGGTCGTGGATCGCCTTAGCGGGGACCGCTTTCAGCGCAGGCAACCAGTGGCGGATAAACGTCCCGTCCGCATCAAATTTTTGTCCCTGCGTGGTGGGATTAAAAATCCGGAAGTAAGGTGCCGCATCGGTTCCGGTCGAGGCCGCCCATTGCCAGCCGCCATTATTCGCCGCCAGATCGCCATCGATCAGCTGAGAAATAAAATACCGCTCCCCGACACGCCAGTCGATAAGCAGATCTTTCACCAGGAAGCTGGCGGTAATCATCCGCAGGCGGTTATGCATCCATCCGGTTTCATTCAGCTGGCGCATCGCGGCGTCCACAATCGGGTAGCCGGTTTCTCCCTTTTGCCAGGCCTGCAGCAGCGTCTCGTTCTGCTGCCACTGCACATTTTCGGTCCAGCGAATGAAAGGTCGATGTTTACATAATTCAGGGTGATACGTCATCAGATGACGGTAGAATTCGCGCCAGATAAGCTCGTTAAGCCATACCGAACCAGCGCCCCCTTCCAGCGCCTGGGGCTGCTCTGCCAGAAGACGGTGTAAACACTGGCGCGGAGAAAGCACGCCCAGCGCTAAACAGGCCGACAACCGGCTGGTACCTTCAATGGCGGGGAAATCCCGGCGTGCGTCGTAAGCGGCCGCCCCCGTTTTGCAGAACTGGCGCAACTGCGCGATTGCCGCTTTTTCATCAGCCGGGAATAAAGCGTGGTCATACGCCTGTTGCGGATAGTCAAACGTCAGTTCAGGCAGGTTGTTTACACTCTCCCCTCGCGCGGACGGCGCGGCAACACACTCCGGCAACGCCTCTTTCAGCCGTTTGATAAATGCATTTTTAAACGGCGTAAAGACCTTATACATCTCGCGATTGCCGGTCATCACGCTGCCCGGGGGCAGCATCACGCTGTCATCAAATCCCTGACACTCTACGTCCCCGAGGATCCGCTCCAGCTGACGATCGCGCTGCTGTTCATTGAATTCGTACTGGTAGTTGTAAAAAAGATGCGTGACGTCGTTCTGCTGACAGACCTCCTGTACCGCGCTGAGTTGAGCGGCAAAATCACTGACCTCTTTGTAAATCAACGGAATGCCTTTTTCCGCCAGCGAACGTTGCAGGGCATTCAGATGCGAACAGAGATAAGCGGCTTGACGGGGGGCCATATCATGCTGCTGCCACTGTCCGGGGGTAGCGATAAACAGCGCCAGCACGCGGGCGTGTTCAGAGCGACAGGCTGCCGCCAGGGCGATGTTGTCATGCAGGCGCAGATCCGCGCGAAACCAAACCAGATGGGTGGGCATAAAACTCCAGGCAATTGTCCATTATATCCGTAAGGGCATGCCGTAAAAGGAAAAAGGCACGTATTGAACTACTTTGCCATGAAGTGTAGACGGGATGAAATAAGGGAGTGGCAGTTTGATTACTCAGGAAAAGAAGATATGCCTGAAAACCACCCAACGGACCGCGAATCCGGAGGGACAAAAAAACCGCCACATTGCTGTAGGCGGTTTTTTTATTGCTGTGTGTAGTCTTAGTATCAGTAAAAATCACAGGTCGCTTTTTCGGCCTGATCCATCCACACCGGCTTCTCGCTGGTTTTCGCCCAGACGCGGTGCAGATAGCTGTAAAAACGTGCGCGATCTTTCCAGAACAACATCACCGGCAGGGCCAGCACGCCAGCCACTACGGCGAAAGCGCGACGCATGAACACGATATGAGCAGGATACTCTTTATAAAGATCCATATTTTTCTCCCCTGTAGTTGGCCGGAAACTGACTCCGGAAAATTCAAAAACTGTGACCTGGCTAAAATAATATCGCTTTGTTTGTAATTTTACTACTCATCCGACCACTTATTTTCACCTGTTTAACCAAAATTTACATTCACGCCGTAATTAAGTTACAAAAAAGTTAAAGGTTTACTTACCAATAGTTAAATTGTGGGCTTTGCCATTTTTATACTTTTTTTACACCCCCCGTCCTGATTTTTGCGAAATCTTTGCGCCATAAATCCTACCGTTAGCACAAATACAAATGTCACCCGGAGGTGGATTGTGAGTGCAGGTCTTATTGCCGGCATCGTGCTGGTGTTCCTGTTATTGGGTTATCTGGTTTATGCCTTGATTAATGCGGAGGCATTCTGATGGCTGCTCAGGCGTTTTTGCTTATTGCCAGTGTTTTAGGGGCGCTGTTCCTTCTGGCAAGACCGATGGGAACAGTGCTGGCAAGGATGATCAACAACGTGCCGCTGCCGGTGGCAGGTCGCGTTGAAAAAGGGATCTGGCGCGTTCTGGGCATTCGGGAGGGGGAAATGAACTGGCGTCAGTATCTGCTGGCGATCCTGCTGCTGAATATTGTCGGCCTTGTCGCCCTCTTCGCCATGCTGATGCTGCAGGGTAGCTTACCGCTCAACCCGCAGCAGTTGCCGGGTCTGTCCTGGCATCTGGCGCTGAACACGGCAGTCAGCTTTGTCACTAACACCAACTGGCAGTCCTATGCCGGGGAAACCACGCTGAGCTACTTTAGCCAGATGGCCGGGTTAACCGTGCAAAACTTCCTCTCTGCTGCCACCGGCATTGCGGTGATCTTCGCGCTCACGCGTGCCTTTGCGCGTCAAAATATCAGCACGCTGGGCAACGCATGGGTCGATCTGACACGCATCACGCTGTGGATACTGCTCCCTGTTGCCCTCATTATCGCGCTGTTCTTTATTCAGCAAGGTACCCTGCAAAACCTGCTGCCCTACGCGCCGTATACTTCTCTGGAAGGGGCAAAACAGCTTTTGCCTATGGGGCCGGTGGCGTCGCAGGAAGCCATTAAGATGCTCGGGACTAACGGCGGTGGCTTCTTCAACGCCAACTCGTCGCATCCGTTTGAAAACCCAACCGCGCTGACCAACTTTGTCGAAATGCTGGCGATCTTCCTGATCCCCGCCGCGCTCTGTTTTGCCTTTGGCGATGTGGTCAACGACCGCCGTCAGGGACGCACCCTTCTGTGGACCATGTCTCTGATCTTCGTGGTCTGCGTCGCGCTGGTGATGTGGGCGGAATGGAAAGGTAATCCGCATTTCCTGACGCTGGGCGCTGACAGCGCAATCAACATGGAAGGGAAAGAGAGTCGCTTTGGCATCCTGTCCAGCAGTTTGTTTGCCGTGGTTACCACCGCAGCCTCGTGCGGGGCGGTTAACGCCATGCATGACTCCTTTACGGCACTGGGTGGCATGATCCCAATGTGGCTGATGCAGATTGGCGAAGTGGTGTTTGGCGGCGTGGGCTCTGGTCTTTACGGCATGCTGCTGTTTGTGCTGCTGGCGGTGTTTATTGCCGGTCTGATGATTGGCCGTACCCCGGAATACCTGGGCAAAAAAATCGACGTCCGGGAAATGAAATTAACCGCGCTGGCCATTCTGGTCACGCCTGCCCTCGTGCTGCTCGGCACCGCGCTGGCACTGATGACCGAAGCCGGCCGCAGCGGCATCTTTAACCCGGGTATCCATGGCTTTAGTGAAGTGCTCTACGCCGTCTCGTCTGCGGCGAACAACAACGGCAGCGCCTTTGCAGGCTTAAGTGCCAACTCGCCTTTCTGGAACTGTCTGCTGGCATTCTGCATGTTTGTCGGCCGCTTCGGCGTGATTGTGCCGGTGATGGCCATCGCCGGATCGCTGGTGAATAAAAAAATCCAACCGACCACCACCGGTACATTACCGACACACGGTGCGCTGTTTATTGGCCTGCTGACCGGCACCGTGTTGCTGGTAGGCGCCCTGACCTTTATCCCCGCCCTCGCGTTAGGCCCGGTCGCGGAAACCCTCTCTTTACGCTGATTTTGCGGAGAATTGTCATGAGTCGTAAACAACTGGCCCTGTTCGAACCGTCGTTAGTTCGTCAGGCCCTCATGGATGCGGTGAAAAAGCTGAGCCCGCGCGTACAGTGGCACAACCCGGTGATGTTTATCGTCTGGGCAGGCAGCGTGCTGACTACCGTCCTGGCGCTTGCCATGGGAACAGGTCACCTCCCGGGCAACGCGATGTTTACCGGAACCATCAGCCTGTGGCTGTGGTTTACCGTGCTGTTTGCCAACTTTGCCGAGGCGCTGGCGGAAGGCCGCAGTAAAGCGCAGGCCAACAGCCTGAAAGGGGTAAAAAAGACCGCCTTCGCACGCAAATTACGTGAGCCAAAATACGGCGCGCAGATGGACCACGTGCCGGCAGATGAGCTGCGTAAAGGCGATGTGGTGCTGGTGGAAGCCGGTGACATCATCCCGTGTGATGGCGAAGTCATTGAAGGGGGCGCCTCGGTAGACGAGAGCGCCATTACCGGGGAATCCGCGCCGGTCATTCGTGAATCTGGCGGTGACTTCGCCTCGGTCACGGGCGGGACGCGTATTCTCTCCGACTGGCTGGTGATCCAGTGCAGCGTCAACCCGGGTGAAACATTCCTCGACCGGATGATCGCCATGGTAGAAGGCGCGCAGCGTCGTAAAACACCCAACGAAATTGCCCTCACCATTCTGCTGGTGGCGCTGACCATCGTCTTCCTGTTGGCTACCGCCACGCTGTGGCCCTTCTCCAGCTACGCGGGCACCGCGGTCAGCATCACCGTGCTGGTGGCGCTACTGGTCTGCCTGATCCCAACCACCATCGGCGGCCTGCTCTCCGCTATTGGTGTGGCGGGTATGAGTCGCATGCTGGGCGCGAACGTTATCGCCACCAGCGGACGCGCCGTAGAGGCCGCCGGTGACGTGGATGTGCTGCTGCTGGATAAAACCGGGACCATCACCCTCGGCAACCGCCAGGCCTCCGAGTTTTTACCTGCCCCGGGCGTGGATGAAAAAACGCTGGCCGATGCCGCCCAGCTCTCGTCTCTTGCCGATGAAACGCCGGAAGGCCGCAGCATCGTGATTCTGGCGAAACAGCGCTTTAATCTGCGCCAGCGTGATGTGCAGAGCCTGCACGCCACTTTTGTCCCCTTCACGGCACAAACCCGAATGAGCGGTATCAACATTCAGGAGCGCATGATCCGTAAAGGTTCCGTTGATGCCATTCGTCGCCACATTGAAGCCAACAACGGCCATTTTCCACCGGAAGTGGACAATCTGGTTGAGAGCGTTGCCCGCCAGGGGGCCACACCGCTGGTCGTAGCCGAAGGGGCGAATGTGCTGGGGGTGATTGCGCTGAAGGACATCGTCAAAGGCGGCATTAAAGAGCGTTTCGCCCAGTTGCGTAAAATGGGGATCAAAACGGTGATGATCACCGGGGATAACCGGTTGACTGCCGCCGCGATTGCCGCAGAAGCGGGCGTGGATGATTTCCTCTCGGAAGCCACACCGGAAGCCAAGCTGGCGTTGATCCGTCAGTACCAGGCGGAAGGTCGTCTGGTCGCGATGACCGGTGACGGTACCAACGACGCCCCTGCCCTCGCACAGGCCGACGTGGCGGTGGCGATGAACTCCGGTACCCAGGCGGCAAAAGAGGCGGGCAACATGGTCGACCTTGACTCTAACCCGACCAAGCTGATTGAAGTGGTGCATATCGGTAAACAGATGCTGATGACGCGCGGGTCATTAACCACGTTCAGTATCGCCAATGACGTGGCGAAGTATTTCGCCATTATTCCCGCAGCGTTCGCGGCCACCTATCCGCAGCTAAACGCGCTGAACGTGATGCATCTGCACTCCCCGTCTTCGGCCATTCTCAGTGCGGTGATTTTCAACGCCCTGATTATTGTCTTCCTGATCCCGCTGGCGCTGAAAGGGGTGAGCTATAAACCGCTGACGGCTGCTGCCATGCTGCGCCGTAACCTGTGGATTTACGGGCTGGGCGGGCTGCTGGTGCCCTTTATCGGGATTAAAGCTATCGACCTGCTGTTAACGCTGTTCGGGCTGGTTTAAAAGGTGAATCAAATGACGATGTTACGTCCCGCTATACTTCTGTTTATTCTGCTGTCTCTCATTACCGGTGGGCTTTACCCGCTGCTGACCACCGCGCTGGGCCAGTGGTGGTTCAAGGATCAGGCCAATGGCTCGCTGATCATACAGCAGGGTGAAAACCGCGGCTCCCGCCTGATTGGTCAAAACTTTACGGATGCCCGGTACTTTCAGGGACGCCCTTCCGCTACCGCCGATAGCCCGTATAATCCGATGGCATCCGGCGGGAGCAACCTGGCGGGCAGTAATCCTGAACTGGACAAAGCCATCGCTGAGCGTGTGGCGGCCCTGCGCAGTGCCAACCCGCAGGCCAGCCGGGAGATTCCAGTTGAACTGGTGACTGCCTCCGCCAGTGGGCTGGACTACAGCCTGACGCCTGAAGCGGTGGCCTGGCAGATACCGCGCGTCGCCGCGGCCCGTCATCTTAGCGTCGAGCAGGTCAGCCAGCTGGTGGCAGCGCACACGCAAAAGCCGCTGGTCAGTTTCATTGGCATGCCGGTAGTAAATATTGTTGAGCTGAATCTGGCGCTGGACGCGCTAAGGAATAACTAAATGACCGACGAGCCCTTGCGCCCGGATCCTGACAGGCTGCTGGAACAGACAGCTGAAGCCCATCGCGGCAAGCTGAAAATTTTCTTCGGTGCCTGCGCGGGCGTCGGGAAAACCTTCGCCATGCTGACAGAAGCTCAGCGGCTTCGGGCTCAGGGGCTCGATATTCTGATCGGCGTGGTGGAAACCCACGGCCGTAAAGAAACCGCGGCGTTGTTAAAGGGGCTGGCCACGCAGCCTCCTCGCCGTATCAGCCATCGTGGCAGGCTGGTGACGGAGTTTGATCTCGACGCCGCCCTCGCCCGCCGCCCCGCCCTTATTTTGATGGACGAACTGGCGCACAGCAATGCGCCAGGCTCGCGACACCCCAAACGCTGGCAGGACGTTGAAGAGTTACTTGAAGCCGGGATTGACGTCTTCACCACGGTGAATGTTCAGCATCTTGAAAGCCTGAACGACGTGGTCAGCGGCGTGACCGGCATTCAGGTGCGCGAAACGGTGCCGGATCCGTTCTTTGACTCCGCTGATGAAGTAGTGCTGGTGGACCTGCCGCCAGACGATCTGCGCCAGCGCCTGCATGAAGGGAAAGTCTATATTGCAGGCCAGGCCGAACGCGCTATCGAACACTTCTTTCGTAAAGGCAACCTGATTGCCCTGCGCGAACTGGCCCTGCGCCGCACCGCCGATCGCGTGGATGACCAGATGCGTGCCTGGCGCGATCTGCAAGGACAGGAACGCGTCTGGCATACGCGGGATGCCATCCTGCTGTGCATTGGTCACGGTAGCGGCAATGAAAAGCTTGTCCGTACCGCCGCCCGGCTGGCTGCGAAATTTGGCAGCGTCTGGCATGCGGTGTATGTCGAAACGCCGCAGCTTCACGCCCTGCCAGAAAACCAGCGTCGCGCGATCCTCAGTTCGCTGCGCCTGGCCCAGGAGCTGGGGGCGGAAACCGCGACCCTCTCCGATCCGCAGGAAGATAAAGCCATTCTGCGCTACGCGCGTGAGCACAACCTGGGCAAAATTGTCATTGGCCGTCGCCAGCACCGGCGCTGGTTTAGCCGCGAATCGTTTGCCGACAAGCTGGCCCGGCGTGCACCCGACCTGGATCTGGTGGTCGTGGCGCTGGACGACAAACCCACGCCGTTACCCAACCGTGCGCCAGACAGCCGCACGTTCACCGATAAATGGCGCATCCAGCTTCGCGGTTGCCTTATCGCCGTCGTGCTTTGCGCCCTGATTACCTTTATTGCCAGCCAGTGGCTGATTGCATTTGATGCCGCCAACCTGGTGATGATCTACCTGCTCGGCGTGGTGGTGGTGGCGCTCTTCTACGGGCGCTGGCCGTCAGTCCTGGCGACGGTGATTAACGTCATCAGCTTCGATCTCTTCTTTATCGACCCGCGCGGAACGCTTGCCGTCTCGGATGTACAGTACGTCCTCACATTTGCCGTCATGCTCACCGTCGGGCTGGTGATCGGGAATTTGACGGCAGGCGTTCGCTATCAGGCGCGTATCGCCCGCTATCGCGAACAGCGCACCCGACATTTATACGAGATGTCTAAATCGCTGGCGGTAGGCCGCACGCCGCTGGATATCGTCCAGACCAGCGAGCAGTTTATCCGCTCGACCTTTAATGCCAGCAACCTGATTTTACTCCCGGACGAGCACGGGAAATTACGCCCGCTGACGTCGGCCTCGGGCATGACGCCCTGGGATGAAGCCATTGCGCGCTGGAGCTTCGATAAAGGTTTACCGGCCGGTGCAGGGACAGACACCCTGCCCGGCGTGCCGTATCAGATCCTGCCGCTGCGCAGTGCCGATAAAAATCAGGGGCTGGTCATCGTCGAGCCGTCTAATCTGCGCCAGCTGATGATCCCCGAGCAGCAAAGGCTGCTGGAGACCTTTACGCTGCTGGTTGCCAGTGCGCTCGAAAGACTGGCGCTGACGGCGAGCGAAGAGCAGGCGCGTCTGGCAAGCGAGCGTGAAAGCATTCGTAACTCGTTGCTGGCGGCCCTCTCCCACGATCTTCGCACGCCTCTCACCGTGTTGTTTGGCCAGTCGGAAATTCTGACCCTGGATCTGGCGGCTGAAGGTTCAAAACATGCCCTGCAGGCCAGCGAGATCCGCCAGCACGTGCTGAACACCACGCGGCTGGTGAATAACCTGCTCGATATGGCGCGGATACAGTCTGGCGGGTTCAACCTCAAAAAAGAGTGGCTCACGCTTGAGGAAGTGGTAGGAAGCGCGCTGAAAATGCTGGAGCCCGGTCTCGGCGGACGGCATATCGCCCTGAACATGCCCGATCCCCTGACATTAATTCACGTTGATGGCCCGCTGTTTGAGCGGGTGTTAATTAATCTGCTGGAAAATGCGGGTAAATATGCCGGAGCACACGCGCAAATTGGGGTGAATGCTTCGGTGGAAGATCACACCCTGCGGCTCGATGTCTGGGACACCGGGCCCGGTATTCCTGCCGGGCAGGAAAAAGCGATATTCGAAAAATTCTCACGAGGCAATAAAGAGTCTGCCATTCCGGGGGTTGGGCTGGGTCTGGCGATCTGCCAGGCCATTATTGACGTCCATGGCGGCACCATTTCGGCGGAGAACCGCCCGGAAGGAGGTGCACGTTTTTGTGTTACACTTCCTCTGGACGCCCCGCCAGAACTTGATGAATTACCAGAGGATTTGTGATCAACGTCCTGATTGTAGAAGATGAACTCGCCATTAGCCGGTTTCTGCGCGCTGCGCTGGAAGGTGACGGTCTGCGCGTTCATGATGCCGGTACGCTCCAGCGCGGGTTGATTGAAGCCGCTACCCGCAAGCCGGACCTGGTGATCCTCGATCTCGGTTTGCCGGATGGCGACGGTATCGATTTTATTCGCGAGGTGCGCCAGTGGAGCCAGATGCCCATTCTGGTGCTCTCCGCACGCACCGAAGAGTCAGATAAAATCGCCGCGCTGGATGCCGGGGCGGACGACTATCTTATTAAACCTTTTGGGATTGGTGAGTTACAGGCTCGCCTTCGTGTGGCGCTGCGTCGCCACGGTGCCGCCACGCCTGCCGACCCCACGTACACTTTCGGTGATGTGCACGTTGATCTCGCTTCGCGACGTATTGTGCGCGGTGAAGAGGAGATACATCTCACGCCGATAGAGTTCCGCCTGCTTGCGGTTTTGCTCAACAACCACGGTAAGGTGCTGACCCAACGTCAGCTGCTGGCTCAGGTGTGGGGACCCAACGCCGTGGAACATAGTCACTATTTACGCATATATATGGGCCACCTGCGCCAGAAACTTGAAACCGACCCCGCACGTCCTCGCCATTTATTAACTGAAACCGGTATCGGTTATCGGTTTATGCTTTGAATAACTATTCAATTTTATTTCCAATAAAAAAAACCCTCCCACATAATTCCGTTTAAATAAGCCATAAGCGATAATTTTGGCTTATTTTCGCTCATTCAAAACAGAAACAACACAATCCGTTAACGCATCATCAACAAACCAGTGTTTTGATCTGCGATATTCATCGAAAACGAATAATTATTTCTTATTTGATCGGTTAAGGGTGATCTGATTCACAGTTAATCGCTTTTTCCTGGATAAAATGACCATGCTTTCAATTACTGAAAGGAAAATGAAACATGGAAAACAATAATCGCTTGATGCCCCATATAAGGCGGACAACACATATCATGATGTTTGCCCACCGAAACTGCTTTGACTTCCATCTCTTTAATGCCCGGTAGTCCTTCGACTTCTGGCGCACCCGCTTGCAGGTTAACCTGAAAAAACTCTATTTTACAGGCCGTTGCCTGTGAAGGCGTGCGTTCATTCAATTTAATTCAGACTTATCCGCAGCCGGGCGGACTGAATCTCATTCATTAAAAAGCAACTTACTGATTTTTTATCAGCGGCCACACTTTGCTTTTTTTTTCCGGACATTATCGATTTCTTTCTAGCGAGAAATCGAGGGACGAATATTGCCTTAAATAAAGAGAGAAAGATGAAAAGTTTAAAAATTGCAGCCAGCCGTGCATGCCCTGATTGCTTTACCACTCACCGTGAACTGGTAGATGTCAGCACCTCTGATTATATTGACGTCGCCGCCATTGTTCTGGCCGTGAGCGATATTTCCAGTGGCACTCTGGAAGAAATAGAAGCTACCGGGTTTGGTATTCCCGTATTTATTGCGACACATAAAGAAGAGTTCATTCCGGCTGAATATTTATCGCGCATCCACGGTGTGTTTGAGTGTTCAGAGACCAGTAACGACTTTTACGGACGTCAACTGGAAGCGGCCGCGCAGAAGTACGAAACCCAGCTACGCCCCCCGTTTTTCCGCGCACTGGTCGACTACGTGAATCAGGGCAACAGCGCATTCGATTGTCCGGGGCATCAGGGTGGGCAATTTTTCCGCCGTCATCCTGCCGGTAATCAATTTGTCGATTTCTTCGGCGAAACGCTTTTCCGCTCCGATCTGTGCAACGCCGACGTGGCCATGGGGGATCTGCTGATTCATGAAGGCGCGCCGTGCATTGCCCAGCAACACGCGGCGAAAGTGTTTAATGCGGATAAAACCTACTTTGTGCTGAACGGTACCTCATCATCCAACAAAGTGGTGCTAAACGCCCTGCTCACCCCCGGCGACCTGGTGCTGTTCGATCGTAATAACCATAAATCCAACCACCACGGAGCCCTGCTTCAGGCGGGTGCCACGCCGGTCTATCTGGAAACTGCGCGCAACCCGTACGGCTTTATTGGTGGCATTGATGCCCACTGCTTTGAGGAGAGCTACCTGCGCGAGCTGTTATCGGAAGTGGCGCCGGGTCGTGCGCGTGACGAACGTCCGTTCCGTCTGGCGGTGATCCAGCTGGGCACCTACGATGGCACCATTTATAACGCCCGCCAGGTCGTCGATAAAATTGGTCACCTGTGCGACTACATCCTGTTCGATTCTGCCTGGGTGGGCTACGAGCAATTTATTCCGATGATGGCCGACTGCTCTCCGCTGCTGCTGGAGCTGAACGAAAACGATCCGGGGATCCTGGTTACCCAGTCAGTCCATAAACAGCAGGCGGGTTTTTCGCAGACCTCGCAAATTCACAAGAAAGACCGCCATATTAAAGGCCAACCGCGCTATGTCCCGCACAAGCGCCTGAATAACGCCTTTATGATGCACGCCTCCACCAGCCCGTTCTACCCCCTGTTTGCCGCACTGGATATCAACGCCCGCATGCACGAGGGGCAGAGTGGCCGCAATATGTGGATGGACTGCGTGGTTACCGGCATTGAAGCACGCAAGCTGATCCTGGAGAACTGCCAGTTTATTCGCCCGTTCGTGCCGGAGCTGGTAGATGGCCGTCCGTGGGAAAGCTGGGACACGGCTGAAATTGCCACCGACCTGCGCTTCTTCCACTTTGTGCCGGGTGAAAACTGGCACGCTTTTGAAGGGTATGCCGAGCATCAATACTTTATCGACCCGTGCAAACTGCTGTTGACCACGCCTGGCATCAACGCCCGTACCGGCGAGTATGAGGATTTCGGCGTGCCCGCCACCATCCTGGCTAACTTCCTGCGTGAAAACAGCATCGTGCCGGAGAAATGCGATCTCAACTCGATCCTGTTCCTGCTGACCCCTGCGGAAGATATGGGCAAGCTGCAGCAGCTGGTGGCACAGTTGGTGCGTTTCGAAAAACTGCTTCAGACCGATGCGCCATTAAAAGAGGTGCTTCCGTCTATCTGTAAGCAATACCCGGAACGCTACGCCGGTTATACCCTGCGCCAGATATGCCAGGAGATGCATGAACTGTACGCCCTCCATAACGTGAAACAGCTGCAAAAAGAGATGTTCCGCAAGTCTCACTTCCCTCGCGTGATGATGAACCCGCAGGACGCAAACTATGCGTATCTGCGTGGTGAGGTTGAACTGGTCTCGCTGCGTGATGCGGAAGGCCGTATTGCCGCCGAAGGCGCCCTGCCTTACCCACCAGGCGTGCTGTGCGTGGTTCCGGGTGAAGTCTGGGGAGGCTCCGTCCTGCGCTACTTTGCCGCGCTGGAAGAGGGTATCAACCTTTTACCGGGCTTCGCACCGGAACTACAGGGTGTGTACGTTGAGGAGTGTGACGGACGCAAACAGGTTCGCTGTAACGTCATCAAACAACCCGCCGCTCAGCCCGCGCTGCTGAAAGGAGAAAAATTATGAGTAAGTCCAACAAAATGGGCGTGGTGCAGCTGACCATCCTCACCATGGTCAACATGATGGGTTCAGGGATTATTATGCTGCCCACCAAACTTGCCGAGGTGGGTACCATTTCGATTATCTCCTGGCTGGTAACCGCGGTCGGCTCCATGGCGCTGGCATGGGCATTTGCCAAATGCGGAATGTTCAGCCGCAAGTCAGGCGGGATGGGCGGCTACGCCGAATACGCCTTCGGCAAATCTGGCAACTTTATGGCTAACTACACCTACGGCGTGTCGCTGCTGATCGCCAACGTGGCGATTGCCATCTCCGCCGTGGGTTACGGTACGGAGCTGTTTGGTGCCACGCTCAGCCCGGTGCAAATTGGTTTGGCCACCATCGGCGTGCTGTGGATCTGCACCGTGGCCAACTTTGGCGGCGCGCGCATCACGGGTCAGTTAAGTAGCATCACCGTCTGGGGCGTGATTATCCCGGTTGTCGGGCTGTGCATCATCGGCTGGTTCTGGTTCAGTCCGACCCTGTACGCGAACTCCTGGAACCCGCACCATGTGCCGTTCTTTTCCGCTGTGGGGTCCTCTATCGCCATGACGCTGTGGGCCTTCCTCGGTCTGGAATCTGCCTGTGCTAATGCGGAAGTGGTAGAGAACCCGGAAAAGAACGTCCCGATTGCCGTTCTTGGCGGAACGCTGGGCGCGGCGGTGATCTATATCGTCTCCACTAACGTTATTGCCGGTATCGTACCGAACATGGATTTGGCTAACTCCACGGCGCCGTTTGGGCTGGCCTTCGCGCAGATGTTCACCCCGGAAGTCGGGAAAGTGATCATGGGGCTGATGGTCATGTCCTGTTGCGGTTCACTCCTCGGCTGGCAGTTCACCATTGCGCAGGTGTTTAAATCTTCGGCTGACGAAGGTTACTTCCCGAAAATCTTCTCCCGCGTGACCAAAGCCGATGCGCCGGTGCAGGGCATGCTGGCCATTGTCATCTTCCAGAGTGGATTGTCGCTGATGACCATTAGCCCGTCGCTGAACAGCCAGTTCAACGTGCTGGTCAACCTGGCGGTGGTGACAAATATCATTCCATATATTCTGTCGATGGCGGCGCTGGTGATCATTCAGAAGGTGGCGAAAGTCGATCCCCGTAAAGCACGGGCGGCCAATATTGTGGCACTGATTGGGGCGATTTACAGCTTCTATGCGCTCTACTCATCCGGCCAGGAGGCGATGCTTTATGGTGCGATGGTGACCTTTATGGGCTGGACGCTGTACGGGCTGGTCTCACCGCGGTTTGAATTGAAGAATAAACATAGTTAGGTAAAAGCAAAACGGCAACCCAGGGGTTGCCGTTTTTCGTGTTTTCACCCTCTCCCTGTGGGAGAGGGCCGGGGTGAGGGCATCAGCCCGCACCAAACACCACTTACGCGTTTTTCAGCACTTCGCTGACAATCTCTACCGCTTCTTTCTCAATCTGCTGGCGATGCTCAGCGCCGAGGAAGCTTTCACAATAGATTTTGTACGCATCTTCCGTACCGGATGGACGCGCGGCGAACCAGCCATTTTCGGTCATCACCTTCAGCCCCCCGATAGAGGCACCGTTACCCGGCGCTGCCGTCAGACGGGCCGTGATGGGATCACCGGCCAGCGTGCTGGCACTGACCATCTCCGGAGAGAGTTTAGACAGGGCAGCTTTCTGTGCGGAGGTCGCGCTTGCCTGGATACGGTTGTAGCTCGGAGCACCAAAGCGCGCCGCCAACTCGTCGTAGTGTTCCTGCGGGTTCTTGCCGGTGACCGCGGTGATCTCCGCCGCCAGCAGACACATGATGATACCGTCTTTGTCGGTTGACCATGGTGTGCCGTCGAAACGCAGGAAGGATGCCCCCGCGCTCTCTTCACCACCAAAGCCGAAGCTGCCGTCATGCAGACCGTCAACAAACCATTTAAAGCCCACCGGCACTTCCACCAGCTTGCGACCCAGCGCGTCAACCACGCGGTCGATCATGGCTGAAGAAACCAGCGTTTTACCTACAGCCACCTCTTTGCCCCACTGTGGACGATGCTGGAACAGGTAGTTGATTGCCACAGCCAGGTAGTGGTTTGGGTTCATCAGCCCGGCCGGGGTAACGATACCGTGGCGGTCATAATCCGGGTCGTTGGCGAAGGCCAGATCGAATTTGTCACGCAGTGCCAGCAGGCCCGCCATCGCGCACTCGGAGGAGCAGTCCATACGGATCGCGCCGTCTTTATCAAGGTGCATAAAGCGGAAGGTCTGATCGACGTGATCGTTAACGATGGTCAGATCCAGCTTGTAATGCTCTGCAATGCGTTTCCAGTATTCAATACCGGAGCCGCCCAGCGGATCCACACCCAGCTTCAGGCCGGCTTTCTGGATAGCCGCCATATCGACGATATCCGCCAGCCCTTCCACGAACGGCTGCACCAGATCCTGCTCTTTCACGTGGCCGGACGCCATGGCCGCATCCAGAGAAATACGCTTAACGCCTTTCAGACCATCGGCCATTAAGGCGTTGGCGCGGTCTTCCACCACTTTGGTGACGTTGGTATCTGCCGGGCCACCGTTAGGTGGGTTGTATTTGATACCACCGTCTTCCGGCGGGTTGTGAGAAGGCGTGATAACGATACCGTCAGCCTGTGGGCCACCTTTTTTGTTGTGCACAAGGATAGCGTTAGAGACGGCAGGCGTTGGGGTGAAACCGTTATTTTCCTGCACAATTACATCAACGCCGTTCGCCGCCAGAACTTCCAGCACGGAAATGAATGCCGGTTCAGACAGGGCGTGAGTATCTTTCCCCACGTAGCACGGACCGGTAACACCGTTTTTGGCGCGCTCTTCCGCGATGGCCTGAGCAATGGCCAGAATGTGCGGTTCGTTAAAGCTATGGCGTGCCGCGCTACCGCGATGGCCTGATGTCCCAAACTTCACTGCGTGTTCTGCGTTGCCCACGACCGGTTTCAGCACATAATACTGCGCGGTCAGCTGAGCGACGTTAATCAAATCGCTTTGTTGTGCAGGTTGGCCTGCACGGCTGTGATTTGCCATTACCGGGTCCTTCTGATGCAAGGGTTAAATTGTACCGCAAACCTTTTCAATCAATTCCGCCGGGAACTGCATGGACTGCATGATGTGTTCAACCATGCTGCACTTGCGGCCCGTATTGGTATTGGTGATGACCCAGTACGGTGTGCCAGGGACATGTTTAGGTTTGGTCTGGTTGCCATTTTGCAGCAGCGTCTGCTCGTCGCCCGCGAAATAGACGCGCGTGCGACCGTGCAGCGACTCAGTCGCTTCAGCAAACGCCTTGTTATCCAGTGAATAAAGTGTAGACAGCACCAGCATGAAGCGGTTGACCGCTTTTTTCTGCTCTGCATATTCATCAGACAGCAGCAGCTCGCGCATCGCACGTACTTTGTCTTTCACCTGCACGACGGCAGGTTTTGCTTGTGCAACAACACTCGGCTGAGACACGACATCTTTAGTGGCTGGGGTAGCAGACGGTGAGGCGGCGGAAATTTTAAGCATACGCCGTAAAATGTCGGACGCGCTCTCCCCGATATGCCGCGTTTGGCTGGCAATAAACTGATAGAGTTCGTCATCAACTTCGATTGTTTTCATCTTAATCCAGTGCGATATCTTATCTGAATACAAGTCGTTGAGATTATAAAGTCAAATCCCAACAGCGGATAGCGTCAAACCAAGTTGGCGGCAAAAGTCAGATTAAACTGGAACCTTGCAGCCGGGCGGCAGAATGGTCAACATAATACCCTAACCTGTCACACCTAAAAAAAGAACTTTGCCATGAAATTGAATACCCGAGCGCAATCTGCACAATCGCCGAACACGAATCCTCCCATCGTACTGGTTCACGGGCTGTTTGGCAGCCTGGATAACCTGGGCGTGCTGGCGCGCGATCTGGTTACCGATCACGATATTTTGCAGGTGGATATGCGAAATCATGGCCTTTCCGGGCGTTCAGAAGAGATGACCTATGCGGCCATGGCGCAGGACCTGCTGGATACGCTGGATGCCAACAATCTCGAGAAAGTGACGTTGATCGGGCATTCAATGGGTGGCAAAGCGGTCATGGCTCTGACGGCTCTGGCACCAGAAAGAATAAGTGGCCTGGTGGTCATAGATGTCGCCCCGGTGGATTACAACGTCCGTCGCCATGATGAGATTTTCGCCGCCATCAACGCGGTGACCAACGCTGGCATCTCGACGCGCCAACAGGCAGCCGTCGTTATGCGTGAGCATCTGGATGAAGAAGGGGTTATCCAGTTTCTGCTGAAATCGTTCGTTGACGGCCAGTGGCGGTTCAACGTGCCGGTGCTGTGGGAGCAGTACGATAACATCGTCGGCTGGGAAACCGTTCCGGCATGGCCGCACCCTACCCTCTTCATTCGTGGCGGCAATTCGCCCTACGTTACCGACGCCTGTCGCGATACCCTGCTGGCGCAATTCCCGCAGGCACGCGCTCATGTCATAGCTGGCGCCGGACATTGGGTTCATGCGGAAAAACCAGACGCCGTCTTACGCGCCATTCGCCGCTATCTGACTGATACGGCAAATTGATTAAAAAGAGAGCGACTGGAAGGCTGCGGGCTTCCAGTCGTTGGCGTGCCGTTTTTGGTGATGTATGATGGCGCGCTTATCGCCCAGGCATTAGCAGGGCGGCGTGTTTCCCCCGAAGTCTCAGAATCATGGCCAAAGAACAAACGGACCGTACGACACTAGATCTGTTCGCGAATGAGCGTCGACCGGGACGACCAAAAACGAATCCGCTTTCGCGCGACGAACAGCTGCGTATTAATAAACGCAACCAGCTTAAACGCGATAAAAATCGTGGACTTAAGCGTGTCGAACTGAAGCTCAACGCCGACGCTGTCGATGCGCTAAACGAACTGGCTGACGCGCGTAATATCAGCCGCAGCGAGCTGATCGAAGAGATGTTACTCACCCAACTCGAGACCATGCGCAGTAAGGCATAAGTCCGAAAAATCCCTTTATTACCCTTTTCATGTAGCACAGAGTGCAGTCCTGCGCGATAGCTGTTTCCGCAGGGTTGCCTGTTCTGCTATTATTGCCTTTATCCGTGGACAAATTGCGCCACCATACCATTAAGTATCAAGAGGTTATTTTACTCATGGCAATTATCGGCATTTTCTTCGGCAGTGATACCGGCAATACCGAAAATATCGCAAAAAACATTCAAAAACAGCTCGGTAAAGACGTTGCCGATGTGCACGACATCGCCAAGAGCAGCAAAGAAGATCTCGAAGGCTATGACATCCTGCTGCTGGGTATTCCGACCTGGTATTACGGTGAAGCCCAGTGTGACTGGGATGATTTCTTCCCAACGCTGGAAGAGGTGGATTTCAACGGCAAGCTGGTTGCCCTGTTTGGCTGCGGCGACCAGGAAGACTATGCAGAGTACTTCTGTGATGCGCTGGGCACCATCCGCGACATTATTGAGCCAAACGGTGCCGTTATTGTAGGTCACTGGCCTACCGCTGGTTACCACTTCGAAGCGTCTAAAGGTCTGGCAGACGACGATCACTTCGTGGGTCTGGCGATTGACGAAGATCGTCAGCCAGAACTGACCGCCGAGCGCGTTGAAAAATGGGTTAAGCAGATCCGTGAAGAGCTGCACCTGGACGATATTCTCAACGCCTGATGATTCTTGCGGCGCAACGGTGGTTGCGCCCATAAACCAGGTCAAACCGATTAAATTAATTGCTACAATCTTTTAACTTTTTCGCCCAGACCTGTACAATGACCCCCTGATAAAACGTGGCTTTCACAATGCAAGTTTGTTGGTGATACCACGTTTTTATAAGCATACTTTACCTGAGACTTGCAGTTTTCATTTAGCCATGGCAGTTCTATAATGAGACGCATTATCCCGGGTGCAATTTCTGTCACTTCCTACAGAAGTGAATCGTTTAGCAACAGGACAGATTCCGCATGACTGACAACAATACCGCATTAAAGAAGGCTGGCCTGAAAGTTACGCTTCCTCGGTTAAAAATCCTTGAAGTGCTTCAGGGTCCAGACAATCACCATGTCAGTGCGGAAGACCTTTATAAGCGTCTTATCGACATGGGCGAAGAGATTGGGCTGGCAACCGTCTATCGTGTGCTGAACCAGTTTGATGACGCGGGCATTGTCACCCGTCATAATTTCGAAGGCGGTAAATCTGTATTCGAACTGACTCAACAGCATCACCACGATCACCTGATCTGCCTGGATTGCGGCAAGGTCATTGAATTCAGCGATGATTCCATTGAATCTCGCCAGCGTGAAATCGCCGCACGTCACGGTATCCGCCTGACGAACCACAGCCTGTACCTGTATGGTCACTGCGCTGAAGGCGATTGCCGCGAAGACGATCACGCGCACGACGCGAAATAAACACGTTTCATACTCTGAGCCAGCCGCAAGGTTGGCTTTTTTTTTGCCTGCGGTCTGGCAAAAAAAAGCCCGGCAGCGCAGCGCTACCGGGCATGATAACAGCGGGTTAATGGCTGTTGTTGCTGCGAATCTCTTTCCAGATCTGATCGCAACGCTTCGCGACTTCCTGATCGTTACCGGTTTTACGCGCCTGGATACAGGCCTGATAATCCATTACACGAATATTCTCCTGGGTTGCGAACTGTTCATGCGCTTTCTCTTTTTTCAGCACATTCAGCACGCTCTGACAGGCTTCGATCTTCTCCGGCGAACCTTCCGCCGTATTGATACACGCGCTGTAGGCTTCTTTCAGACGGGAGTCCTCTTTCGGGGCCTGATTCTGCGCACAAGCCACCAGTCCCGATGCCAGCAACGCGACGATTACAATCTTTTTCATATGTAGTCTCCGGTCCGGCGGGTATTACCCCGCCGGACGAGTCATCAGAAGATGGTGAACGGTGCGATAACCATGAATTTCACGTCGCGTTCATCCTGGAAGATGTTGCCGTAACCGCCCGCGTAGCTCGGGATATCGGAGTGGTTGTCGTATTGTGTAAAGTGCAGTTTGAACATAGTACCTTTGGCGCGACCATCCTGCAGGGTGTAGATCGCATCCAGGCTGTAAGCGGATTCTTTGAGACGATAGTTTGGATCGTAGTATGCGTCTGGCGTTGCCATATCAGCAGGCTTCGCATCCCATGCGTAGGCGTAAGATGCCCCCACCGCCCAGCCTGGCAGGTTCCAGTTTTTCAGATCATACATTGCGCCGAAGAAGACTGCTTTTTCGCCATCGGCGTTGAAGTCGGAACGGTTATCCCACCAGATATCCAGACGACCGTTTGAAGAGGCATAGGTTGGGGTCATACGCTGCAGGAAGTAGCCCTGCTGCCCTTCCGCTTTTACCCACGTTCCTTCAAGACGCAAATCTACCTGACCGACTTTGTAGCCGAAGGTCAGCGCCTGCAACCACGCCGTGCCGTCATAAATATCATTCACGCCACCATCACTGACTTTATCTCGCGTACCGTAGAACTGGTAGCTGGTACTCAGCGGGCTACCCGCGATGTCAAATTTATAACTGGCCTTAGCAAAATACTGATCGATATAACCTTCCGCCTGACCAAATGCCGCTTCAAGCACTAAATCATTTTTAAAGTCGTACTTCGCGCCCAGCGAGTGAAGATAATCCACTTTGGTCTTCTTATCGTTCTGGTAGAACTTGTCCATTTCGATATGCCACGGCGCTTTATACTCGTTGGTCCACATATACGAGAAGCTCAACGCACCTGCGTCACCGTAATCAAAATTGGCGCCCGCTTCTGCCCCCTGATAGGTACCTGGCATAAAGCTCCAGTGCGGTGCTAACAGGGTTTGACCGGTTGGCTGAATATAACCACCGCGCGCCCATACCGGGCCGTATTTAAATTTCGCGGCAGCTTTATACAGGCTGATACCGCTTTTATCTCCAGACCAGTCTTCTTTATACGCTTTATTACTGGAGGAGAAGGCTATTTCGTTCGGGTGGCCGCTGTCACCATTTTCCGCCATTTCAATTGCCGTAAAGGCGGCAATATCCAGGCCGAACATATCGGCAGCGTAACCAGACTGGAAATCCAGGTTGGCGTTCCAGGTAGAGTGAGAAAGGTTCGTTTTATATTTATCTTCCGTGACATCTTTACGGTCACGTTCACGCTGCCAGTAATAAATACCGCCCGTGAGGGTTGAATCATCGATGAAGCCTGCTGCTTTAGCGTCTGGCGTCACCACCAGGCCTGACATTGCTGTCACACCGGCAATAGCCAGCGCCAGCGCACTACGTTTGCCACTGAACGTACGCATAGATTATTCCTCTTTGACGAATTAAAACGCCTAAAACGGCGAAAAATATAAAAGACCTGATGGTCAGGGGTAGTCGGAAATACCCTCGAATAACTACCGTCTTTAGGTTATTTTTCGCGACGCGAATTATCAATGCTTTTCGGTGGCTAAAACTCAGGATTATGACGAAGAGCACATAATTGGTAGTGCTTTGTAACATTTAACGGGATGCCAGAACTGGCGGGGGAAAAGGCCGATTTTCAATAAGTAACGCGTTAAATGATATTCTTTTTACGGTGCATCAGAATTTTGAAAGGGGATAAACTTTTTTTAAAAAAAATAAGTAGCACCACATTGACCTGTTATTTTAATAAACGCTATTTGGCTACCGCTTTAAAGGCATGATCACTCTATAAAAAAACGCCGCATTACGCGGCGTTTGTTTCTCATTGACCAGCGCGGCGTTATTATTCGCCGATCTTCGTCCAGGTATCACGCAAACCAACCGTACGGTTAAATACCGGTTTTTCAGCGGTGCTGTGACGGCTGTCCAGGCAGAAGTAACCTTCACGTTCAAACTGGAACGCTTTACCCGCCTCAGCCGCTTTAAGGGATGGCTCAGCGTAACCCTGTTTGATGACCAGCGATTCCGGGTTGATGGTCGCCAGGAAGTCTTCTGCTGCGCCTGGGTTAGGCACGCTGAACAGACGATCGTACAGACGAATCTCTACCGGCAGCGCGTGTGATGCACTGACCCAGTGGATCACGCCTTTCACCTTACGACCGTCCGCCGGATCTTTGCTCAGGGTCTCGGCATCGTATGTGCAGAAGATCGTGGTGATGTTGCCTTCCGCATCTTTTTCTACGCGCTCAGCCTTGATCACATAGGCGTTACGCAGACGCACCTCTTTACCGAGCACCAGTCGCTTGTACTGCTTGTTCGCTTCTTCGCGGAAGTCAGCACGATCGATCCAGATTTCACCACTGAACGGTACGTCACGGCTGCCCATCTCCGGTTTGTTCGGATGGTTAGGCATCGAGACCATTTCGCTCGCACCCTGCGGATAGTTTTCGATAACCAGTTTTACCGGGTCGATAACGGCCATCGCGCGCGGCGCGTTTTCGTTCAGATCTTCACGAATGCAGGATTCCAGAGACGCCATCTCAATGGTGTTATCCTGCTTGGTCACGCCAATGCGTTTGCAGAACTCACGGATTGACGCCGCGGTATAGCCGCGACGGCGCAGACCGGAGATGGTCGGCATACGTGGGTCGTCCCAGCCTTCAACGTGCTTATCGGTCACCAGCAGGTTCAGCTTACGCTTGGACATCATGGTGTATTCCAGATTCAGACGAGAGAACTCGTACTGACGCGGATGCACCGGAATCGTGATGTTATCCAGCACCCAGTCGTACAGACGACGGTTGTCCTGGAATTCCAGCGTACACAGCGAGTGGGTGATGCCTTCCAGCGCATCGCTGATGCAGTGGGTGAAGTCGTACATCGGGTAGATGCACCACTTGTTACCGGTCTGGTGATGTTCAGCGAATTTAATGCGGTACAGCACCGGGTCGCGCATCACGATAAACGGTGATGCCATATCGATTTTGGCACGCAGGCACGCTTTACCTTCCTCGAAGCCACCAGCACGCATTTTTTCAAAGAGCGCCAGGTTCTCTTCCACGCTGCGATCGCGGAACGGGCTGTTTTTACCCGGTGCCGTCAGCGTGCCGCGGTATTCACGGATTTCATCTGCAGAGAGCTCGTCAACGTAGGCCAGACCTTTATTGATCAGCTCAACGGCATAGGCATACAGCTGATCGAAATAGTCAGAGGAGTAGCAGATATCGCCAGACCAGTTGAAGCCCAGCCATTGCACGTCGTTCTTAATGGACTCAACGTATTCGATGTCTTCTTTTACTGGGTTGGTGTCATCGAAACGCAGGTTGCACTGCCCCTGGTAATCCTGTGCGATACCAAAGTTCAGGCAGATCGATTTGGCGTGACCAATGTGCAGGTAGCCATTTGGCTCCGGCGGGAAACGCGTATGCACTGTGGTGTGCTTACCACTGGCCAGATCTTCATCGATGATCTGACGAATAAAGTTACTCGGGCGGGCTTCTGCCTCACTCATCGTGGATTCCTCAAAGCGTAAACAACGTATAACGGCATATGATCTTATAAGCCGGACGTAGTGACAACCCTTAAAACGTCCCGGAAGAAAATAATGGGGGCATTTGCTGCAAAAAAAAGCGGCGGAGGATCTCCCCCGCCGCTTAAGGCATGACTCTACTCAGGAGCGATTACTTGCCTTTAATCTCATACAGTGGCGTTTGCCCCGCAACCACCTGACCTTTTGCCTGAAGCACCAGGCCGCTGAAGTCGTCGATGTTGCTGCATACCACCGGGCTTATCATCGAACGGGCATTCGCGTTCAGGAAGTCCAGATCCATTTCAAGAATCGGCTGGCCTGCAACCACTTCTGCGCCCTCTTCCACCAGGCGAGTAAAGCCCTGGCCGTTCAGCGCAACGGTATCAATACCCATATGAACCACGATCTCCGCGCCTTTTTCGGTTTCGAGGCAGAACGCGTGGTTGGTGTTAAAGATTTTCACGATGGTGCCCGCCGCAGGAGACACAACGGTTTTCTCCGTTGGTTTCACCGCAACACCGTCACCGACCGCTTTGCTGGCAAACGCTTCGTCAGGTACCTGCTCAAGCGCGACCACCTCACCCGTAACCGGTGAAACCAGCGCGGCGATAGTAGCGGCGTTTGGTACAGCCTGCGGTTTAGCAACCGGAGCATCAGCCACAGGCGCGCTATCCGTTGAGGCAGCAGCAACCGGTCCACGGGCAACCACTTTTTTCATTTCATCGCCGATAGATTCGGCTTTCGCACCCACAATAACCTGGATGGTTTGTTTGTTCAGTTTCACCACACCAGACGCGCCCAGGCGTTTGCACATGGCATCGCTTACGCGCGCAGAGTCGCCAACGGTCAGACGCAGACGGGTAATACAGGCATCAATGGCTTTCAGGTTGTCGGTACCGCCTACCGCGGCGATATAGCTGGTTGCCAGCTGGGTCAACCCTTCTTCGGTATTGCTGTTTGCTTCACTGGTTACGACGTCATCTTTTGTATCTTCGCGGCCCGGCGTTTTCAGGTTAAACATACGAATAACCGCGCTGAACAGGAGGAAGTAGACAACGAAGAACACCAGGCCCATCACAACCAGCATCCAGACGTTTTTGCTGGCTGCCGGCAGGTTGTACATCAACACGTAGTCGATCGCACCGGCTGAGAAGGAGAAGCCCGCGTGAATGCCCAGCAGGGTGGCCACAAACAGGCTGATACCGGTAAGCACCGCGTGCATGAGGTACAGCAGCGGAGCCAGGAACATGAACAGGAATTCCAGTGGCTCAGTAACACCGGTCAGGAACGCCGTTACCGCAACAGAGAGCAGCATGCCGCCAACCATTGGGCGACGCGCTTTTGGCGCGGCCAGATACATTGCCAGTGCAGCGCCCGGCAGACCAAACATCATGATTGGGAAGAAACCGGACATGAACATGCCCGCAGTGCCGTCACCCGCGTAGAAGCGGTTGATATCACCGTGGAATACGGTACCTGCCGCGTTGGTGAACTCACCAATCTGGAACCATGCGATGGTATTCAGAACCTGATGCAGGCCGGTTGGGATCAGCAGACGGTTGATGAAACCGAAGATACCTGCCCCCATTGCGCCCGCAGACACGATCCACTCACCGCCTGCATGAATGGCATGCTGTACCGGTGGCCAGACATAACCAAAGATAGCGGCCAGAATCAGACAGAAAAAGCCTGTCGCAATCGGGACAAAGCGTTTTCCGCCAAAGAAACTCAGGAAATCTGGCAGTTTGATACCCGCCCAACGGTTGTACACTGCACCGCCGACCAGACCGGTAATAATACCCGCCAGAACACCCATGTTGATTTCAGGGTTGATGGTTACCATCGCTTTGGTCAGGATGAAATAACCGACTGCCCCTGCCAGCGCCGCGGCACCCGCGCTGTCTTTAGACCAGCTGGACGCCACGCCGATGGCGAAAATCAGCGCCAGGTTGTCAAATATCGCACCACCCGCTTGCGCGATAAACGGCACGTTAAGAAGATCGGGTTGCCCGAATCGCAACAGCAGTGCTGCAACCGGTAGCACGGCGATAGGGAGCTGCAAAGCCCTACCGAGGCGCTGGAAAAAACCTAAAATATTCATCCTATTCCCCCTACGAGACCCTTGTTAAGGCTCGTGCATTAACTATGTTTTTTATTGTGTCACGAACTAGAAATACAGTTGATGATTCACTGGCATTGTGAGTGTGTGAAAAATTAATTCGTATCGCAAATTAAAAGCGTACTTTTTGTGATTTTTGTCACCAAATATCGTTTATCACCCTCCCTTTCACTGGCTAACATCGAAAACTTATTTTATCATTCGAAAAATCAAAGCGGATTGATCCGGCCTGAAAGGTTCCAGGTTACGCTTAAGTATCAGGTCCCGATACCCATCCGCCCACTCTTCTACTTAAACTCTTGAGGTGAACAATGAGACTGATTCCCCTGGCAACTGCTGAACAAGTCGGTAAATGGGCCGCTCGCCATATCGTTAACCGTATCAACGCCTTCAAACCAACCGCCGATCGTCCTTTCGTCCTTGGCCTCCCTACCGGCGGCACACCGCTGACCGCATATAAAGCACTGGTAGAGATGCACAAAGCAGGCCAGGTTAGCTTCAAACACGTTGTCACCTTCAACATGGATGAATATGTCGGCTTACCGAAGGATCACCCGGAAAGCTACCATAGCTTCATGCACCGTAATTTCTTTGATCACGTTGATATTCCAGCTGAAAACATTAACCTGCTGAATGGAAACGCGCCTGATATTGACGCAGAATGCCGTCAGTATGAAGAAAAAATCCGTTCTTACGGTAAAATCCACCTGTTTATGGGCGGTGTGGGTAACGATGGTCATATCGCGTTTAACGAACCCGCGTCGTCACTGGCGTCCCGTACCCGTATTAAAACGCTGACCCATGACACGCGCGTGGCAAACTCCCGCTTCTTTGATGGCGATGTGAACCAGGTTCCTAAATATGCCCTGACCGTCGGTGTCGGCACGCTGCTGGATGCCGAAGAAGTGATGATTCTGGTGCTGGGCAGCGTGAAGGCGCAGGCGCTCCAGGCTGCCGTTGAAGGCAACGTAAACCACATGTGGACCATCAGCTGCCTGCAGCTGCATCCAAAATCCGTCATCGTCTGTGACGAACCGTCCACGATGGAACTGAAGGTGAAGACGCTGAAATACTTCAACGAGTTAGAAGCTGAGAACATCAAAGGTCTGTAATTGAATAACCGCCTCTTCATGAAGAGGCGGCCGCTTTTTTTAACCGGGGGTCGTTATGTACGCTTTAACCCACGGTCGGATTTATACCGGCCATGAAATTCTGGATGACCATGCGATTGTTATCGCCAATGGCCTGATTGAACGTGTTTGTCCGCTGGCAGAGCTGCCGCCGGAGATTGAACAGCGCTCACTCAATGGAGCAGTAATCTCCCCCGGTTTTATCGACGTACAGCTGAACGGCTGCGGCGGTGTGCAGTTTAACGACACCGCAGACGCCGTCACCATCGAAACGCTGGAAATCATGCAGAAAGCGAACGAGAAATCGGGCTGCACCAGCTATCTGCCAACCCTCATCACCAGCAGCGATGAGCTGATGAAACAGGGTATCCGCGTTATGCGTGAATACCTGGCGAAACACCCGAATCAGGCCCTGGGTCTGCACCTTGAAGGGCCATGGCTGAATATGGTCAAGAAAGGCACGCATAATCCGGATTACGTGCGTAAGCCTGATGCCGAACTGGTCGACTATATGTGTGCCAATGCGGATGTGATCACCAAAGTGACGCTGGCACCTGAAATGACCGGTACTGACGTGATCAGCAAACTGGCCGCCGCCGGGATTGTCGTGTCAGCGGGCCATTCAAACGCCACGCTGAAAGAGGCAAAAGCCGGTTTCCGTGCGGGTATTACCTTTGCGACACACCTGTATAACGCCATGCCGTATATCACGGGTCGTGAACCGGGACTGGTCGGGGCGATTCTGGATGAGCCAGACGTTTACTGCGGCATCATCGCGGACGGTTTACACGTCGATTACACCAACATTCGCAACGCCAAGCGGCTGAAAGGTGACAAGCTTTGCCTGGTGACGGATGCCACCGCACCGGCAGGTGCAAATATTGAGCAGTTCATTTTTGCCGGTAAAACAATATACTACCGCAACGGACTGTGTGTGGATGAAAACGGTACGTTGAGCGGCTCCTCCCTGACCATGATTGAAGGCGTGCGTAACCTGGTCGAGCATTGCGGCATTGCGCTTGAAGAAGTGCTGCGCATGGCAACCCTTTATCCTGCGCGTGCCATCGGCGTGGATAAACAGCTTGGCGGAATTGCACCAGGCATGGTTGCAAACCTGACGGCATTCACACACGATTATAAAATTATTAAGACCATCGTTAATGGTAACGAGGTCGTCACTGAGTAAGTAAAAGTATGACACCAGGCGGACAAGCTCAAATCGGTAATGTCGATCTCGTTAAACAGCTTAACAGCGCGGCGGTATATCGCCTGATTGACCAACACGGGCCAATCTCACGTATTCAGATAGCCGAACAAAGCCAGCTTGCTCCCGCCAGCGTGACAAAAATTACACGTCAGCTTATTGAGCGCGGCCTGATCAAAGAAGTCGATCAGCAGGCCTCCACCGGGGGCCGCCGCGCAATTTCCATCATCACCGAAACCCGCAATTTTCAGGCCATTGGCGTTCGTCTTGGTCGCCATGACACCACCCTGACGCTTTACGATCTGAGCAGTAAAGCCATTGCCGAAGAGCACTACCCTCTTCCGGAGCGCACCCAGGAGACACTGGAGCACGCGCTGCTCAATACCATCGCGCACTTTATCGAAAGCTGTCAGCGCAAGATCCGCGAGCTCATCGCCATTTCGGTGATCCTGCCCGGGCTGGTTGATCCTGAAAGCGGTGTCATTCGTTATATGCCACATATCCCGGTCGAGAACTGGGCGCTGGTGGAGGCGCTGGAAAAGCGCTTTAAAGTGACCTGCTTTGTGGGTCACGACATCCGCTCGCTGGCGCTGGCCGAGCACTACTTTGGTGCGAGTCAGGACTGTGAAGACTCTATTCTGGTGCGTGTTCACCGCGGTACCGGGGCGGGCATTATCTCCAACGGACGTATCTTTATTGGCCGTAACGGCAATGTGGGCGAGATTGGTCATATCCAGGTGGAACCGCTTGGCGAGCGCTGCCACTGCGGTAATTTTGGCTGTCTTGAAACGGTTGCCGCCAACGCGGCCATTGAGCATCGCGTCCGTCATCTGCTGGAACAAGGCTACCAGAGCCGCGTGACGCTGGATGATTGTAAAATCGGCGCCATCTGCAAAGCCGCCAATAAAGGCGATGCGCTGGCCTGCGAAGTGATCGAACAGGTCGGGCGCCACCTCGGCAAAACCATTGCCATTGCCATCAACCTTTTTAATCCACAAAAAGTGGTGATTGCAGGTGAAATCGTCGAGGCGGAAAAAGTGTTACTGCCCGCGATTGAAGGCTGCATTAACACCCAGGCGTTGAAAGCGTTTCGTCAGAATTTACCGGTCGTGCGTTCGACGCTGGATCACCGCTCTGCGATTGGCGCGTTTGCGCTGGTCAAACGCGCCATGCTCAACGGGATCCTGTTGCAGCATTTGCTGGAAAGCTAATCGGGACTTATAGTAACGCCTTCTTTTTTTGATGTCGGATTGTTCATGACCATTAAGAATGTAATTTGTGATATTGACGGCGTGCTGATGCACGACAACGTCGCCGTGCCAGGTGCTGCGGAGTTTCTACACCGCATCATCGACAAAGGAATGCCGCTGGTTCTTCTCACGAACTACCCTTCCCAAACCGGTCAGGATCTGGCGAACCGTTTTGCCACTGCGGGCATCAACGTACCGGACAGCGTGTTTTATACCTCCGCAATGGCGACGGCAGATTTTTTGAAGCGTCAGGAAGGGAAAAAAGCCTACGTGGTCGGTGAAGGTGCGCTGATCCACGAGCTGTATAAAGCAGGCTTTACCATTACCGATGTGAACCCGGACTTTGTGATCGTCGGCGAAACGCGCTCGTTTAACTGGGAGATGATGCATAAGGCCGCCTACTTTGTCGCCAGCGGCGCGCGCTTTATCGCCACCAACCCGGATACGCACGGCCGTGGTTTCTATCCGGCCTGCGGCGCACTGTGCGCCGGTATCGAAAAAATCTCCGGTCGTAAGCCGTTTGTGGTCGGTAAACCGAGCCCGTGGATCATTCGTGCCGCGCTGAACACGATGCAGGCCCACTCTGAAGAGACGGTGATTGTCGGTGATAACCTGCGCACCGATATTCTGGCCGGTTTCCAGGCGGGTCTGGAGACCATTCTGGTGCTCTCCGGTGTCTCTCAACTTGATGACATTGATTCGATGCCGTTCCGGCCGAGCTGGATCTACCCCTCCGTCGACGAAATTGACATTATCTGATTCAGAACCACGCCTCAGGGCGTGGTTTTTCATTTATAGCCCCGTCCAATAAAATCACATCTAACAAAAACGCCAGTTCATTGCATAATCATCAATAAAACTGTTCATGGCATACTCTTTTTTCAACATTCCGCAATCACCATTGCACTATTTTCGTTTAACCCGGTAAAACCCTTGCGCGCTCTTCTCCTTTGCGGCATTTTCATAAGCAAGCAACATTACAAAGCAACAGGGTTAACGGAGAAGGTTATGTGTTCAATTTTTGGCGTACTGGATATTAAAACTGACGCGGGCGAACTGCGTAAAAAAGCACTCGAGCTGTCCCGCCTGATGCGCCATCGCGGCCCGGACTGGTCCGGTATTTACGCCAGTGACAAAGCAATTCTGGCTCACGAACGTCTGTCGATTGTAGACGTCAACGCCGGTGCACAGCCGCTGTATAACGAGAAAAAAACACACGCGCTGGCTGTCAACGGTGAAATTTATAACCATCAGGCGCTGCGTGCCGAATATGGCGATCGTTACGCCTTCCAGACCGGCTCTGACTGTGAAGTCATTCTGGCGCTGTATCAGGAGAAAGGCCCTGAGTTCCTGGACGACCTGCAAGGTATGTTTGCATTCGCCCTGTACGACAGCGAAAAAGACGCTTATCTGATCGGCCGCGACCACATTGGTATCATTCCGTTGTATATGGGCCATGATGAACACGGCAACTTCTATGTTGCGTCTGAAATGAAAGCGCTGGTGCCGGTATGCCGCACCATTAAAGAGTTCCCGGCAGGTAGCTATCTATGGAGCAAAGATGGCGAAATCCGTCAGTACTACCAGCGCGACTGGTTTGACTATGACGCGGTAAAAGACAACGTGACTGACAAAGCCGAGCTGCGTCAGGCGCTGGAAGATTCCGTTAAAAGCCACCTGATGTCAGACGTGCCTTACGGTGTGCTGCTCTCCGGCGGACTGGACTCCTCCGTTATTTCAGCCATCACCAAGAAATTTGCGGCGCGTCGTGTGGAAGATCAGGAGCGTTCAGAAGCCTGGTGGCCGCAGCTGCACTCCTTTGCCGTCGGGCTGGAAGGTGCACCGGATCTGAAAGCCGCGCAGGACGTGGCGAACCACCTCGGCACCGTGCACCATGAAATTCATTTCACCGTGCAGGAAGGACTGGATGCGATCCGCGACGTGATCTATCACATTGAAACCTATGATGTGACGACCATTCGTGCATCCACCCCTATGTACCTGATGTCCCGTAAGATTAAAGCAATGGGCATCAAGATGGTGTTGTCAGGTGAAGGTTCTGATGAAGTGTTTGGCGGTTACCTGTACTTCCATAAAGCGCCGAACGCGAAAGAGCTGCATGAAGAGACCGTACGTAAACTGCAGGCGCTGCACATGTTTGACTGCGCACGTGCTAACAAAGCGATGTCCGCATGGGGTGTTGAAGCGCGCGTTCCGTTCCTGGATAAAAAATTCCTCGACGTGGCCATGCGCATTAACCCGCAGGACAAAATGTGCGGCAACGGTAAAATGGAAAAACATATCCTGCGTGAATGTTTTGAATCCTACCTGCCGGCGAGCGTGGCATGGCGTCAGAAAGAGCAGTTCTCGGATGGCGTTGGCTACAGCTGGATCGACACCCTGAAAGAGGTGGCGGCGAAACAGGTTTCAGACCAACAACTGGAAACAGCAAGCTTCCGCTTCCCGTACAACACGCCAGGCTCTAAAGAAGCGTATCTGTACCGTGAGATCTTCGAAGAGCTGTTCCCGGTACCGAGTGCTGCTGAGTGTGTGCCAGGCGGTCCATCAGTGGCCTGCTCTTCAGCGAAAGCCATTGAATGGGATGAATCTTTCAAAGCGATGAACGATCCATCAGGACGTGCAGTAGGCGTTCACCAGTCTGCCTATAAATAAACACGTATTTGAACATCAGGCCCTGCGGGGCCTGTTTTTATTTGCCTTACATTTCACCGTCTAAAATCGATTAATAACCAATAATTGCCGAATATTCGGTCACGCTGTTCGCAACCTAACCAAACAGTCACATTCCGGCCATTTTCGTTGAAAAAGGTGTTGACGCTGCAAGGGTCTATACGCATAATGCGCCCCGCAACGCCGATAAGGTAACGCGAAAAAAAGATGGCTACGTAGCTCAGTTGGTTAGAGCACATCACTCATAATGATGGGGTCACAGGTTCGAATCCCGTCGTAGCCACCATCTTTTTTGCGGGAGTGGCGAAATTGGTAGACGCACCAGATTTAGGTTCTGGCGCCGCAAGGTGTGCGAGTTCAAGTCTCGCCTCCCGCACCATTCCCAGGTAAGCGTTGCACGGATGGGGTATCGCCAAGCGGTAAGGCACCGGTTTTTGATACCGGCATTCCCTGGTTCGAATCCAGGTACCCCAGCCATATTTCTTCGATCATGCGGTTCTCCGCGGTATTGGGGTATCGCCAAGCGGTAAGGCACCGGTTTTTGATACCGGCATTCCCTGGTTCGAATCCAGGTACCCCAGCCATCGAAGAACGCAGTACTGGCTACGTAGCTCAGTTGGTTAGAGCACATCACTCATAATGATGGGGTCACAGGTTCGAATCCCGTCGTAGCCACCATATTAAGATTATCGATCTGTTTCGGTAATAAAAAATTGTTGGGGTATCGCCAAGCGGTAAGGCACCGGATTCTGATTCCGGCATTCCGAGGTTCGAATCCTCGTACCCCAGCCAATTTAAAAGTCGTTAAGCAGTACGTTTAACGCAATTGGGGTGTCGCCAAGCGGTAAGGCTCTGGTTTCTGATACCAGCATTCCGGGGTTCGAATCCCTGCACCCCAGCCACTTAAAACAAACAAGCCCGCTCTGCGGGCTTTTTTGTTTTTGTACAGAATTGTGCGGCCTGATGCCCTCACCCTGGCCCTCTCCCACGGGGAGAGGGTAAAAGGATTAGAGTCCCAGAGCGTATTTAAGTGCCTGACGCTTCAAGCCGCCAGCGCGTTCCGCCGCCATCAATCCAATGTTTCGCAGAATACGCACCGGGGCCAGATCATTGCTGAAACCGGCATAGAACAGATCCATCCCAGACTGCATGATGAAGTTATCCGCCATACGTCGCGTCTGGTAGCGCTTGAGTACGTGATGGCTTGACCAGGCCTCCGCATGCGCACGTGCATTGCCCAGCACATCCAGTAAAGCATCAACGTCACGATACCCGAGGTTCACGCCCTGCCCCGCCAGGGGATGAATGGTGTGCGCCGCATCGCCCACCAGCGCCAGCCCTTCACGGGCATACTGCAGCGCATGGCGACGTGTAAGAGGAAACGCCCCAGCGGCAACCGGTGTGATATGTCCAAGACGGGCCGGGAAGTGTTGCAGAATTTCACGCTGCAACTGCTCCATTGACAGCCCCTGTAGCTGGCGAATGCGCGCCGGTTTGTCGTACCACACCAGCGACGCCCAGTTATCGAACAGCGGTAAAAAGGCATGCGGACCATTCGGAGTAAAGTGCTGCCAGGTACTCTCTCCCGGCGCATTTTCACACTGAACGGTGATCAGCATACAGGACTGCTCATACTGCCAGGCATGAACACCGATGCCCGCCATCTGTCTGACCTGCGAGTGAGCACCGTCAGCCCCAATGACCAGCTTCACGGCCAGTTCATCGCCGCTGTCGAGCGTCAGCGTGTAGCCGCTATTGTGAGGATGCAGCGCCTTCAGCGACGCAGGAACACACAGCGTCACCTTCGGATGCGCCTCCAGCGCCTGCCAGAGCGCCCGCTGGAGGACGTTGTTTTCCACCATATAGCCCAGACGCGGCAGCTTCAGCTCGGCGGCATCAAACGCGACGTGGGCATTTTCCCATTCCCAGGTTTCAAGGCGACTGTAAGGGTGAGCCCGCATATCGAGCACCGCCTCCCAGACGCCCAGCCCGCGAAGCAAGTCAACAGAGGCCGCGCTGATGGCGGAAATGCGGACATCCGGCTTTGCCGTCGGGTCAAACTCAGCAGGTGCCGCCTGCTCAATAACCGTTACCTCAAATCCCTGCTGCGCCAGCCCCAGCGCCAGCGCGCCGCCGACCATACCGCCGCCGACAACGGCAATTTCGGTGTGTTGGAGTGTCATGGTCACTTTTCCTTATTGGAGAATCCCTTAAGTTTACCGGATTTTTGCGGTCCTGAGACGCATAACCTTCATACTGGTCACAACCCCACCAAAGCATTACAATACACGGCTTGCAATCCTGAGCTGAGCAAGTCGATGACTAAAAAACTCCATATAAAAACCTGGGGCTGTCAGATGAACGAATACGATTCATCCAAGATGGCCGATCTGCTGGATACCACCCACGGATACCAGCTGACTGAAAATGCGAAAGAAGCCGATGTGCTGCTGCTGAATACCTGCTCAATTCGTGAAAAAGCGCAGGAAAAAGTCTTTCACGTTTTAGGTCGCTGGAAACTTCTCAAACGAAAAAATCCGGACCTGATCATCGGTGTGGGTGGCTGCGTCGCGTCGCAGGAAGGTAAGCTGATTCGTCAGAGAGCCCCCTATGTGGATATTGTCTTTGGCCCCCAGACCCTGCACCGCCTGCCGGAAATGATCAACAAGGTGCGCGGCGATCGTAGCCCGGTCGTTGATGTCAGCTTCCCGGAGATCGAAAAATTTGACCGTCTGCCCGAGCCGCGTGCGGATGGCCCGACGGCGTTCGTCTCAATCATGGAAGGCTGCAACAAATACTGCACTTATTGCGTGGTGCCTTATACCCGTGGTGAGGAAGTGAGCCGCCCGGCAGACGATATTCTGTTTGAAATCGCGCAGCTTGCCGCACAGGGCGTACGCGAGGTGAACCTGCTGGGGCAGAACGTTAACGCCTGGCGTGGTGAGAACTACGACGGCACCACCGGCAGCTTTGCTGAACTGCTGCGCCTGGTGGCCGCGATTGACGGTATAGACCGTATTCGCTTTACCACCAGCCATCCAATGGAATTCACCGACGATATTATCGACGTTTACCGCGATACGCCGGAGCTGGTGAGCTTCCTGCATTTGCCGATTCAGTGCGGCTCCGATCGCGTGCTGAACCTGATGGGGCGTCCGCATACGGTGCTGGAGTACAAATCCACCATTCGTAAGCTGCGTGAAGCGCGTCCGGATATCCAGATAAGTTCCGACTTTATCGTTGGCTTCCCTGGTGAAACCGCTGACGACTTCGAGCGCACCATGAAGCTCATCGGCGAAGTGAATTTTGACGTCAGCTACAGCTTCATCTTCTCTGCGCGCCCTGGCACACCGGCGGCCGATATGGTTGACGATGTCCCGGAAGAAGAGAAAAAACAGCGTCTGTATATTCTGCAGGAGCGTATCAACCAGCAGGCCAACGCCTGGAGCCGCCGCATGCTCGGCACCGTCCAGCGTATTCTGGTGGAAGGCACCTCCCGTAAGAGCATCATGGAACTCTCAGGCCGTACCGAAAACAACCGCGTGGTGAATTTCGAAGGCACCCCGGACATGATCGGTAAATTTGTGGACGTCGAGATTGTGGAAGTGCTGGCCAACTCGCTGCGCGGAAAACTAGTGCGCACCGAAGATGAGATGGGGCTGCGCATTGCGCAATCTCCTGAATCCGTCATTTCCCGCACGCGTAAAGAAAACGATTCTGGCGTTCGGGTTTACCAGCCATAATCCTTCAGGCCTGCCTTCCCGGCAGGCCTTGTATTTCCTCTCAATGTCCCCAATATCTTCCGCAACGCTTGCGCCTTTTTTCCATGGCGTGAATAATTTCGGTAATGACCGTTTTATTACGCCTGAGGGCGCCGGGCCAGTTAACCAATCAAAGAGGAACAGTTTGAACATAGACACGCTTGAAATTAGCCTAACGCCCGCAGACAACGCTCGCCTGCTGAGCCTGTGCGGGCCGTTTGATGACAACATCAAACAACTGGAGCGACGTCTGGGTATCGAAATCAATCGTCGCGATAATCATTTCAAACTCACCGGACGCCCTATCTGCGTCAATGCGGCTGCGGACATCCTGCGTAACCTGTATGTCGATACCGCCCCGATGCGTGGCGAAATTCAGGATATCGAACCGGAACAAATTCACCTCGCCATTAAAGAGGCGCGCGTGCTTGAGCAGAGCGCAGAAAGCGTGCCGGACTATGGCAAAGCCATCAATATCAAGACCAAACGTGGCGTCATTAAGCCGCGTACACCGAACCAGGCGCAGTACATTGCCAACATTCTCGACCATGACATCACCTTCGGCGTAGGTCCGGCGGGTACAGGTAAAACCTATCTGGCCGTCGCCGCTGCGGTTGATGCGCTGGAGCGCCAGGAGATCCGCCGTATTCTGCTGACCCGCCCGGCGGTTGAAGCAGGTGAAAAACTCGGCTTCCTGCCGGGGGACCTGAGTCAGAAGGTGGATCCTTATCTGCGCCCACTGTACGACGCGCTGTTCGAAATGCTGGGCTTTGAGAAAGTTGAGAAGCTTATTGAGCGTAACGTGATTGAAGTCGCCCCGCTGGCCTACATGCGTGGCCGTACCCTTAACGATGCGTTCATTATTCTGGATGAGAGCCAGAACACCACCATCGAACAGATGAAGATGTTCCTGACGCGTATCGGCTTCAACTCGAAAGCGGTTATCACCGGTGACGTCACCCAGATTGACCTGCCGCGCAGCACCAAATCGGGCCTGCGCCACGCCATCGAAGTGCTGGCTGAGGTGGACGAAATCAGCTTTAACTTCTTCCACAGTGAAGACGTGGTACGCCACCCGGTAGTCGCGCGTATCGTTAATGCCTATGAAGCCTGGGAAGAGGCCGATCAGAAGCGTAAGGCCGAACTGGCCGCAGAACGTAAGCGCGAAGCGCAGGAGCAAGAACAGAAATGAGTCAGGTGATCCTCGATTTACAGCTGGCCTGTGAAGATAATTCCGGCATGCCAGAAGAGGCGCAGTTTCAGAAATGGCTGGATGCTGTTATCCCCCAGTTTCAGGAAGAGTCAGAAGTCACGATTCGCCTGGTGGATGAAGCAGAAAGCCATGAGCTTAACCTGACCTACCGCGGGAAAGACAAGCCAACCAACGTGCTCTCTTTCCCGTTCGAAGCCCCACCGGGTATTGAAATGCCGCTGCTCGGCGATCTGATCATCTGCCGTCAGGTGGTGGAACAGGAAGCCAAAGAGCAGCAAAAGCCGCTCGAGGCCCACTGGGCGCACATGGTCGTCCATGGAAGCCTGCACCTGCTGGGCTACGATCATATTGAAGATGACGAAGCGGAAGAGATGGAGTCCCTTGAGACAGAGATAATGCTTGCTCTGGGCTATGAGGATCCGTACATTGCCGAGAAAGAATAGTCAGACAACCGACTGACTAACATGCCGCCGCGTAAGGAAATAGCGCGGCGGTAAACATTGAACTGACGAGAGAACCCTTAACAAACGCCATGAGCGACGACAATTCACACAGTAGCGACACGACAAACAGTAAAAAGGGATTTTTCTCCCTCATTCTGAGCCAGCTTTTCCATGGTGAGCCCAAAAACCGTGATGAACTGCTGGAGCTGATTCGTGATTCCGGGCAAAACGATCTTATCGACGAAGATACGCGCGAAATGCTCGAAGGGGTAATGGACATCGCCGACCAGCGCGTTCGCGATATCATGATCCCCCGCTCGCAGATGATCACCCTGAAACGTAACCAGAGCCTCGATGAATGCCTCGATGTGATTATCGAATCCGCTCACTCCCGTTTCCCGGTCATCAGCGAAGACAAAGATCACATCGAAGGGATTTTGATGGCCAAAGATCTGCTGCCGTTTATGCGCAGCGATGCCGAAGCCTTCAGCATGGAAAAAGTGTTACGCCAGGCCGTGGTTGTGCCGGAAAGTAAACGTGTGGATCGGATGCTGAAAGAGTTTCGCTCCCAGCGTTACCACATGGCGATTGTGATTGATGAATTTGGCGGCGTGTCAGGCCTTGTCACGATCGAGGATATTCTTGAGCTGATCGTGGGCGAGATCGAAGACGAGTATGACGAAGAAGAAGATATCGACTTCCGTCAGCTTAGCCGCCATACGTGGACCGTTCGCGCTCTGGCCTCCATTGAGGATTTCAATGACGCCTTCGGCACCCACTTCAGCGATGAAGAGGTGGATACCATTGGTGGGCTGGTGATGCAGGCCTTTGGTCATCTTCCTGCCCGCGGCGAAACCGTTGACATCGATGGTTACCAGTTCAAAGTGGCGATGGCCGACAGCCGACGTATTATACAGGTTCATGTCAGAACGCCGGACGACTCACCGGTGCCAAAACTGGAAGATTAATGTAAATGGCATTTGCCTCACTGCTTGAACGCCAGCGCGTCCGTTTGCTGCTGGCGCTGTTACTCGGAGCCAGCGGTACGCTGGCTTTTTCTCCTTACGATATCTGGCCGGCGGCCATTCTCTCTCTGATGGGGTTACAGGGGTTAACCCTGAATCGTCGTCCCGTTCAGGCCGCAGCCATCGGCTACTTCTGGGGGCTGGGGCTGTTCGGCACAGGTATCAACTGGGTCTACGTCAGCATCGCCCAGTTTGGGGGTATGCCGGGGCCGGTTAACGTTTTCCTTGTGGTTCTGCTGGCCGCCTATCTCTCGCTCTACACCGGTCTGTTTGCGGGCATTCTCTCCCGCCTGTGGCCTAAAACCAGCTGGCTGCGCGTTGCCATTGCGGCTCCCGTGGTCTGGCAGATTACCGAGTTTCTGCGCGGCTGGGTGCTGACCGGCTTCCCGTGGCTGCAGTTTGGCTACAGCCAGATTGACGGCCCGCTGAAAGGTCTGGCGCCGGTAATGGGCGTTGAAGCCATTAACTTCCTGCTGATGGTGGTGAGCGGCCTGCTGGTGCTGGCGCTGGTCACGCGTAACTGGAAACCACTGGTGGTGGCGCTGGTTCTTTTCGCTCTGCCCTTCCCGCTGCGTTATATCCAGTGGTATACCCTGATGCCAGAGCGCGCCACACAGGTATCGATGGTGCAGGGAAATATTCCGCAGGCGATGAAGTGGGATGAAAAAGAGCTGCTGAACACGCTGAAAATTTACGCCAACGCCACTGAAGAGGTGATGGGTAAATCGCAGCTGATCATCTGGCCTGAATCTGCCATTCCGGATCTGGAAATTAACCAGCAACCGTTTCTCAACATGATGAACGATCTGCTGCGCGCGCGCGGCAGTACGCTGATCACGGGGATTGTGGATGCACGTCTGAATCAGCAGAACCGCTACGATACCTACAACACCATCATTACGCTCGGCAAAGACAGCGACTACAGCTACACCTCGACTGACCGGTATAACAAGAATCACCTTGTTCCGTTTGGCGAGTTTGTTCCGCTGGAATCGATTCTGCGTCCGCTGGCTCCGTTCTTTGACCTGCCAATGTCCTCCTTCAGTCGGGGGCCGTATGTGCAGCCGCAACTGCATGCACACGGCTTTGCCCTGACGGCGGCCATTTGCTACGAGATCATCCTCGGTGAACAGGTGCGCGATAACTTCCGTCCGGATACGGACTTCCTGCTGACCATCTCTAATGATGCCTGGTTCGGTAAGTCGATTGGTCCGTGGCAGCACTTCCAGATGGCGCGGATGCGTTCACTGGAGCTGGCGCGTCCGCTGTTGCGCAGCACCAACAATGGCATCACCGCCGTGATTGGACCGCGGGGAGAAATTCAGGCCATGATCCCGCAGTTTACGCGCGAAGTGTTGACGGCTAAAGTCACGCCGACAAGCGGCCTGACGCCATATGCCCGCACCGGCAACTGGCCGCTGTGGATCCTGACCGCCCTGTTTGGCTTTGGGGCTGTGCTGATGAGCCTTCGTCAGCGTCGTCGCTAATCTTACCTTCTGTTGCCGGGTGGCGCTGACGCTTACCCGGCCTTGTATTATCCTCCCGTACAGAAAGAACCGGCCAGTTCTTTCTGTCAGGCAGTCCACATGCCGTACCCGGCCTTAGGCCACGAGCCTGTATTGTAGATCCCTGCAGTGGACTGCCCCTTCTCCACAAGTGACAAACCGGACAGTATCATGGACCGGTTTTCCCGGTAACCCGCATTCACAAGG
>NZ_JAQZRK010000017.1:0-100350 GCF_028737495.1 Enterobacter cloacae complex sp. 2022EL-00981 | reverse complement strand
GATCCTCCGGCGTTCAGCCTGTGCCACAGCCGACAGGATGGTGACCACCATTTGCCCCATATCACCGTCGGTACTGATCCCGTCGTCAATAAACCGAACCGCTACACCCTGAGCATCAAACTCTTTTCATGATATATCTCCCAATTTGTGTAGGGCTTATTATGCACGCTTAAAAATAATAAAAGCAGACTTGACCTGATAGTTTGGCTGTGAGCAATTATGTGCTTAGTGCATCTAACGTTCAAGGTGAGCGGACTCGCGCGGCTTTATGCGCGAGGTCCGCTCGAGCGCAGGGTTATGCATCTGCTCTCGATGACGCCACATATCATTTGTTACCCATCAACACGGGTAATTCCACGAGAATATCCTCTCGTGCTTTAGACCCGCCGGGAATATCGGACTTTTCCTTTCCTATTTCCAATCGGGCGAAAACAACTTGCCGTCCGTTTTTTTCAGCCCAGCCCACGAACCAGCCCTGCGGACGACTTTCATTTATCTTGCCGTTATTGTCCCGAAGCCAGCCGCTGCCGCTTTTTCCATGTACAGCCCATCCTTCGGCTGCCTGGTACTGCGGGATTGTGGCATACGCCATGTCATAAGCCGCTTCGGATACAGGCAGCTTATGCGCGACAAAGCGTAGAAGAAACTGAATTTGCTCCTTGGGAGATATGGTGAGCGACGACATCAGCCATGACTGGGTCAAGCCGTTATGCTTCCCCGAGTCACCGGAAACATCTTGATTACCGTACTCAAATTTCTTTACGTATTCCGTGAACCGATCAACTCCCAGACGGCTTGTTAATTGCTGCGAGAACCAGACAACAGAGTCGCTTTGCCATAGCGCCGGATAGACTTGTTTGTATGTGCGATCTCTCGGAGACGGGTTGTATTCCGGCTTCAATTCCCACGTAGGTGATTTTGGCGACTGCAAGATTCCACTATCAAACCCCATGATTGCCAATGGAAGTTTAAAAGACGAGCACGGAGACACACGACGGGCACATTCTCCGGTCTCATATAAGGTATTTCCGGTAATGGCGTCTGCGATGATGGTGCATTTAAGCGTTTCAACCTCATCAGAAGCCACGGAACTGATTGGGAGAGTGGCGGAAACGAACACCAACATATGCAGCAGCAAAATTTTTTTCATCAAGGTATCCTTCATTGCTCCGCTGTGCGCTTAATAGGTGCATAACTTTGTTTTAGACATTATTTGCCGACTACCTTGGTGATCTCGCCTTTCACGTAGTGAACAAATTCTTCCAACTGATCTGCGCGCGAGGCCAAGCGATCTTCTTGTCCAAGATAAGCCTGCCTAGCTTCAAGTATGACGGGCTGATACTGGGCCGGCAGGCGCTCCATTGCCCAGTCGGCAGCGACATCCTTCGGCGCGATTTTGCCGGTTACTGCGCTGTACCAAATGCGGGACAACGTAAGCACTACATTTCGCTCATCGCCAGCCCAGTCGGGCGGCGAGTTCCATAGCGTTAAGGTTTCATTTAGCGCCTCAAATAGATCCTGTTCAGGAACCGGATCAAAGAGTTCCTCCGCCGCTGGACCTACCAAGGCAACGCTATGTTCTCTTGCTTTTGTCAGCAAGATAGCCAGATCAATGTCGATCGTGGCTGGCTCGAAGATACCTGCAAGAATGTCATTGCGCTGCCATTCTCCAAATTGCAGTTCGCGCTTAGCTGGATAACGCCACGGAATGATGTCGTCGTGCACAACAATGGTGACTTCTACAGCGCGGAGAATCTCGCTCTCTCCAGGGGAAGCCGAAGTTTCCAAAAGGTCGTTGATCAAAGCTCGCCGCGTTGTTTCATCAAGCCTTACGGTCACCGTAACCAGCAAATCAATATCACTGTGTGGCTTCAGGCCGCCATCCACTGCGGAGCCGTACAAATGTACGGCCAGCAACGTCGGTTCGAGATGGCGCTCGATGACGCCAACTACCTCTGATAGTTGAGTCGATACTTCGGCGATCACCGCTTCCCTCATGATGTTTAACGTTTGACATGAGGGGCGGCCAAGGGCGCCAGCCCTTGGACGTCCCCCTCGATGGAAGGGTTAGGCAACACTGCGTGTTCGCTCGAATGCCTGGCGTGTTTGAACCATGTACACGGCTGGACCATCTGGGGTGGTTACGGTACCTTGCCTCTCAAACCCCGCTTTCTCGTAGCATCGGATCGCTCGCAAGTTGCTCGGCGACGGGTCCGTTTGGATCTTGGTGACCTCGGGATCATTGAACAGCAACTCAACCAGAGCTCGAACCAGCTTGGTTCCCAAGCCTTTGCCCAGTTGTGATGCATTCGCCAGTAACTGGTCTATTCCGCGTACTCCTGGATCGGTTTCTTCTTCCCACCATCCGTCCCCGCTTCCAAGAGCAACGTACGACTGGGCATACCCAATCGGCTCTCCATTCAGCATTGCAATGTATGGAGTGACGGACTCTTGCGCTAAAACGCTTGGCAAGTACTGTTCCTGTACGTCAGCAAGTGTCGGGCGTGCTTCTTCTCCGCCCCACCACTCGACGATATGAGATCGATTTAGCCACTCATAGAGCATCGCAAGGTCATGCTCAGTCATGAGGCGCAGTGTGACGGAATCGTTGCTGTTGGTCACGATGCTGTACTTTGTGATGCCTAACTTTGTTTGGAAATGTTGAATACTCATACTCTTCCTTTTTCAATATTATTGAAGCATTTATCAGGGTTATTGTCTCATGAGCGGATACATATTTGAATGTATTTAGAAAAATAAACAAATAGGGGTTCCGCGCACATTTCCCCGAAAAGTGCCACCTGACGTCTAAGAAACCATTATTATCATGACATTAACCTATAAAAATAGGCGTATCACGAGGCCCTTTCGTCTTCAAGAATTTTATAAACCGTGGAGCGGGCAATACTGAGCTGATGAGCAATTTCCGTTGCACCAGTGCCCTTCTGATGAAGCGTCAGCACGACGTTCCTGTCCACGGTACGCCTGCGGCCAAATTTGATTCCTTTCAGCTTTGCTTCCTGTCGGCCCTCATTCGTGCGCTCTAGGATCCTCCGGCGTTCAGCCTGTGCCACAGCCGACAGGATGGTGACCACCATTTGCCCCATATCACCGTCGGTACTGATCCCGTCGTCAATAAACCGAACCGCTACACCCTGAGCATCAAACTCTTTTATCAGTTGGATCATGTCGGCGGTGTCGCGGCCAAGACGGTCGAGCTTCTTCACCAGAATGACATCACCTTCCTCCACCTTCATCCTCAGCAAATCCAGCCCTTCCCGATCTGTTGAACTGCCGGATGCCTTGTCGGTAAAGATGCGGTTAGCTTTTACCCCTGCATCTTTGAGCGCTCTGATCTGAATATCGAGGGACTGCTGGCTGGTTGAGACCCGCGCATAACCAAAAATTCGCATAAAAATGTACCTTAAATCGAATATCAGACACGATGTGTCTATTATGCCAAAATGACGATTTAATGGACACTCAAACGAAGCCGTTTTACTATGTCTGATAATTTATAACATTTCGTACGGTTGGAAAAATGTTACTAAATGCCCGTCAGGCAGGGAGGCCGATATGCCCGTTGACTTTCTGACCACTGAGCAGACTGAAAGCTATGGCAGATTCACCGGTGAACCGGATGAGCTTCAGCTGGCACGATATTTTCACCTTGATGAAGCAGACAAGGAATTTATCGGAAAAAGCAGAGGTGATCACAACCGTCTGGGCATTGCCCTGCAAATTGGATGTGTCCGTTTTCTGGGCACCTTCCTCACCGATATGAATCATACCTAGATTCTACGTCAGTACTTCAAAAAGCATAATCAAAGCCTTGATAAATATGCATTCCTTCGAAATTCAGCTTTCACCCATTGGGTGAAAGAAAAGTGCTCAAAAATATGTTAAATTATCAGCTTTTATGACTCGATATATGGTAAAATAATAGTAAGAAAAGTAGTAAAAAGGGGTTCTAATTATGATTAATAAAATTGATTTCAAAGCTAAGAATCTAACATCAAATGCAGGTCTTTTTCTGCTCCTTGAGAATGCAAAAAGCAATGGGATTTTTGATTTTATTGAAAATGACCTCGTATTTGATAATGACTCAACAAATAAAATCAAGATGAATCATATAAAGACCATGCTCTGCGGTCACTTCATTGGCATTGATAAGTTAGAACGTCTAAAGCTACTTCAAAATGATCCCCTCGTCAACGAGTTTGATATTTCCGTAAAAGAACCTGAAACAGTGTCACGGTTTCTAGGAAACTTCAACTTCAAGACAACCCAAATGTTTAGAGACATTAATTTTAAAGTCTTTAAAAAACTGCTCACTAAAAGTAAATTGACATCCATTACGATTGATATTGATAGTAGTGTAATTAACGTAGAAGGTCATCAAGAAGGTGCGTCAAAAGGATATAATCCTAAGAAACTGGGAAACCGATGCTACAATATCCAATTTGCATTTTGCGACGAATTAAAAGCATATGTTACCGGATTTGTAAGAAGTGGCAATACTTACACTGCAAACGGTGCTGCGGAAATGATCAAAGAAATTGTTGCTAACATCAAATCAGACGATTTAGAAATTTTATTTCGAATGGATAGTGGCTACTTTGATGAAAAAATTATCGAAACGATAGAATCTCTTGGATGCAAATATTTAATTAAAGCCAAAAGTTATTCTACACTCACCTCACAAGCAACGAATTCATCAATTGTATTCGTTAAAGGAGAAGAAGGTAGAGAAACTACAGAACTGTATACAAAATTAGTTAAATGGGAAAAAGACAGAAGATTTGTCGTATCTCGCGTACTGAAACCAGAAAAAGAAAGAGCACAATTATCACTTTTAGAAGGTTCCGAATACGACTACTTTTTCTTTGTAACAAATACTACCTTGCTTTCTGAAAAAGTAGTTATATACTATGAAAAGCGTGGTAATGCTGAAAACTATATCAAAGAAGCCAAATACGACATGGCGGTGGGTCATCTCTTGCTAAAGTCATTTTGGGCGAATGAAGCCGTGTTTCAAATGATGATGCTTTCATATAACCTATTTTTGTTGTTCAAGTTTGATTCCTTGGACTCTTCAGAATACAGACAGCAAATAAAGACCTTTCGTTTGAAGTATGTATTTCTTGCAGCAAAAATAATCAAAACCGCAAGATATGTAATCATGAAGTTGTCGGAAAACTATCCGTACAAGGGAGTGTATGAAAAATGTCTGGTATAATAAGAATATCATCAATAAAATTGAGTGTTGCTCTGTGGATAACTTGCAGAGTTTATTAAGTATCATTGCAGCAAAGATGAAATCAATGATTTATCAAAAATGATTGAAAGGTGGTTGTAAATAATGTTACAATGTGTGAGAAGCAGTCTAAATTCTTCGTGAAATAGTGATTTTTGAAGCTAATAAAAAACACACGTGGAATTTAGGGACTATTCATGTTGTTGTTATTTCGTATCTTCCAGAATAAGGAATCCCATGGTTAAAAAATCACTGCGCCAGTTCACGCTGATGGCGACGGCAACCGTCACGCTGTTGTTAGGAAGTGTGCCGCTGTATGCGCAAACGGCGGACGTACAGCAAAAACTTGCCGAATTAGAGCGGCAGTCGGGAGGCAGACTGGGTGTGGCATTGATTAACACAGCAGATAATTCGCAAATACTTTATCGTGCTGATGAGCGCTTTGCGATGTGCAGCACCAGTAAAGTGATGGCCGCGGCCGCGGTGCTGAAGAAAAGTGAAAGCGAACCGAATCTGTTAAATCAGCGAGTTGAGATCAAAAAATCTGACCTTGTTAACTATAATCCGATTGCGGAAAAGCACGTCAATGGGACGATGTCACTGGCTGAGCTTAGCGCGGCCGCGCTACAGTACAGCGATAACGTGGCGATGAATAAGCTGATTGCTCACGTTGGCGGCCCGGCTAGCGTCACCGCGTTCGCCCGACAGCTGGGAGACGAAACGTTCCGTCTCGACCGTACCGAGCCGACGTTAAACACCGCCATTCCGGGCGATCCGCGTGATACCACTTCACCTCGGGCAATGGCGCAAACTCTGCGGAATCTGACGCTGGGTAAAGCATTGGGCGACAGCCAACGGGCGCAGCTGGTGACATGGATGAAAGGCAATACCACCGGTGCAGCGAGCATTCAGGCTGGACTGCCTGCTTCCTGGGTTGTGGGGGATAAAACCGGCAGCGGTGGCTATGGCACCACCAACGATATCGCGGTGATCTGGCCAAAAGATCGTGCGCCGCTGATTCTGGTCACTTACTTCACCCAGCCTCAACCTAAGGCAGAAAGCCGTCGCGATGTATTAGCGTCGGCGGCTAAAATCGTCACCGACGGTTTGTAATAGCGGAAACGGAATGGGGAAACTCATTCCGTTTTTGTTTATCGCCTTAGACGGCAAAAGTGCTGTCGCCCACCTGCGCTTGCGCATACCAGGCCATAAGCTCCGTGGTTCCTGGTTCTCCTTCCGCTGGAGCCCAGTGCGCATAGTCATCGGCAGCCACGGGTTGATAGCCACCGTGTTTTACTTCAAAAATTATGCCACCGGTATCCAGCGACAGCACGGCATGCCAGGTTCCTGCGGCCATCTCCAGCACCGTACAGGTTTCCCCCAATATCGCCCGATGGGTGACGGTACCCCGATCGTCAAAATTCAGCACCACGAAACGACCCCTTAATGGCAACAGTAGCTCGAAGGTGTGAGGGTGTCGGTGCGGGCGCACGTAGGTCCCAGGTCATATTCCTTCCGGCGTCCGGCATTTTACCGCCAGACAGCTCGGGATTCGTGATATCACCGTTCTTGCAGAATACGGTCAGAGGGAAAATACCCGCCGTGAGCATGCAGCGCTGATACGTCAGCACTATCAGTATCGTGAATTTGCCTGGCCCTGGACATTTCGCCTTACCCGTCTTTTATATACCCGGAGCTGGATAAGCAACGAACGTCCTGGCCTGCTTTTCGATCTGGCGACAGGGTGGCTTATGCAACATCGTATTATTCTCCCCGGAGCCACTACGCTGACCCGGTTGATTTCAGAGGTAAGGGAAAAGGCGACGTTGCGCCTGTGGAACAAACTGGCACTGATACCGTCAGCCGAACAGCGTTCACAGCTGGAGATGCTGCTGGGGCCAACTGATTGCAGCCGCCTGTCTTTACTGGAATCACTGAAAAAGGGCCCTGTGACCATCAGTGGTCCGGCGTTTAATGAAGCAATTGAACGCTGGAAAACTCTGAACGATTTTGGCCTGCATGCTGAAAACCTGAGTACACTCCCGGCTGTGCGCCTGAAAAATCTCGCACGTTATGCTGGTATGACTTCGGTGTTCAATATTGCCAGGATGTCACCGCAGAAAAGGATGGCGGTTCTGGTTGCCTTTGTCCTTGCATGGGAAACGCTGGCGCTGGATGATGCATTGGACGTTCTGGACGCCATGCTGGCCGTTATCATCCGTGACGCCAGAAAGATTGGGCAGAAAAAACGGCTCCGCTCGCTGAAGGATCTGGATAAATCTGCATTGGCGCTCGCCAGCGCATGTTCGTACCTGCTGAAAGAAGAAACACCGGACGAATCGATTCGTGCTGAGGTGTTCAGCTACATCCCAAGGCAAAAGCTGGCTGAAATCATCACGCTTGTCCGTGAAATTGCCCGGCCCTCAGACGATAATTTTCATGAAGAAATGGTGGAGCAGTACGGGCGCGTTCGTCGTTTCCTGCCCCATCTGCTGAATACCGTTAAATTTTCATCCGCACCTGCCGGGGTTACCACTCTGAATGCCTGTGACTACCTCAGCCGGGAGTTCAGCTCACGGCGGCAGTTTTTTGACGACGCACCAACGGAAATTATCAGTCGGTCATGGAAACGGCTGGTGATTAACAAGGAAAAACATATCACCCGCAGGGGATACACGCTCTGCTTTCTCAGTAAACTGCAGGATAGTCTGAGGCGGAGGGATGTCTACGTTACCGGCAGTAACCGGTGGGGAGATCCTCGTGCAAGATTACTACAGGGTGCTGACTGGCAGGCAAACCGGATTAAGGTTTATCGTTCTTTGGGGCACCCGACAGACCCGCAGGAAGCAATAAAATCTCTGGGTCATCAGCTTGATAGTCGTTACAGACAGGTTGCTGCACGTCTTTGCGAAAATGAGGCTGTCGAACTCGATGTTTCTGGCCCGAAGCCCCGGTTGACAATTTCTCCCCTCGCCAGTCTTGATGAGCCGGACAGTCTGAAACGACTGAGCAAAATGATCAGTGATCTACTCCCTCCGGTGGATTTAACGGAGTTGCTGCTCGAAATTAACGCCCATACCGGATTTGCTGATGAGTTTTTCCATGCTAGTGAAGCCAGTGCCAGAGTTGATGATCTGCCCGTCAGCATCAGCGCCGTGCTGATGGCTGAAGCCTGCAATATCGGTCTGGAACCACTGATCAGATCAAATGTTCCTGCACTGACCCGACACCGGCTGAACTGGACAAAAGCGAACTATCTGCGGGCTGAAACTATCACCAGCGCTAATGCCAGACTGGTTGATTTTCAGGCAACGCTGCCACTGGCACAGATATGGGGTGGAGGAGAAGTGGCATCTGCAGATGGAATGCGCTTTGTTACGCCAGTCAGAACAATCAATGCCGGACCGAACCGCAAATACTTTGGTAATAACAGAGGGATCACCTGGTACAACTTTGTGTCCGATCAGTATTCCGGCTTTCATGGCATCGTTATACCGGGGACGCTGAGGGACTCTATCTTTGTGCTGGAAGGTCTTCTGGAACAGGAGACCGGGCTGAATCCAACCGAAATTATGACCGATACAGCAGGTGCCAGCGAACTTGTCTTTGGCCTTTTCTGGCTGCTGGGATACCAGTTTTCTCCACGCCTGGCTGATGCCGGTGCTTCGGTTTTCTGGCGAATGGACCATGATGCCGACTATGGCGTGCTGAATGATATTGCCAGAGGGCAATCAGATCCCCGAAAAATAGTCCTTCAGTGGGACGAAATGATCCGGACCGCTGGCTCCCTGAAGCTGGGCAAAGTACAGGTTTCAGTGCTGGTCCGTTCATTGCTGAAAAGTGAACGTCCTTCCGGACTGACTCAGGCAATCATTGAAGTGGGGCGCATCAACAAAACGCTGTATCTGCTTAATTATATTGATGATGAAGATTACCGCCGGCGCATTCTGACCCAGCTTAATCGGGGAGAAAGTCGCCATGCCGTTGCCAGAGCCATCTGTCACGGTCAAAAAGGTGAGATAAGAAAACGATATACCGACGGTCAGGAAGATCAACTGGGCACACTGGGGCTGGTCACTAACGCCGTCGTGTTATGGAACACTATTTATATGCAGGCAGCCCTGGATCATCTCCGGGCGCAGGGTGAAACACTGAATGATGAAGATATCGCACGCCTCTCCCCGCTTTGCCACGGACATATCAATATGCTCGGCCATTATTCCTTCACGCTGGCAGAACTGGTGACCAAAGGACATCTGAGACCATTAAAAGAGGCGTCAGAGGCAGAAAACGTTGCTTAACGTGAGTTTTCGTTCCACTGAGCGTCAGACCCCTAAAATCCTGATGCTGATGTAGTCCCGTTTTATCGTCATCACGAAGCTTTCTGCTATGCCATTGCTTTCCGGGCTTCGCACTGCTGTCGTACAAGGCTCCAGTCCCAGCAACCGGGCGAACGCCGGCACTGTTGGCAACTGCCTTCCGAAGCGTTTTTCCACCGCACCCAGCATGACATCCTGCACCGTTTCTTTGTCATAGCCTCCGGTGCTCGCTGCCCAGTCAATGATCTCCCTGTCGCAGCAGTCCTGCGCGAAGGTCACCCGCAGCTTTTCGCCATTATCACAGCGGAACTCAAAGCCATCTGAGCACCAGCGCCGGTTACTTTCCGCTACTGCTACGCGCCCCTTATGGGCCCGCTTACGGCAAGGATCAGCGGGTTTACGTTCAAGAAGCAGATTATGCGTTCTCATAATGCGATACACCCGCTTTGCATTAACCACAGGCAGGCCGTCCCGCTCCGACTCCCGTCGCAGCAGCGCCCACACACGGCGATAACCATACGTCGGCAGGTCAGCCACCGCCATGTTTATCCGGGACAATACGGTGGTATCGTCAGAACGGGGCTGCCGTCTGCGATCCTGTCAGTCAGATGGCCGGTGAACCCGAATGCTCAACTGCGCACGCGACACGCCAAGACTTCTGCAAACGTCGCTTATTCGTCGTTCCCAGGCAACGAGGGCGCATGCGCAATCCATTTTTTTGCCCGGCCGAACTCCACGGCCTCTTTGAGTATCTCGGCTTCCATCGTCTTTTTGCCCAGAAGGCGCTGGAGTTCGCGAATTTGCTTATTGGCGGCAGCGAGTTCGGAGGCCGGCACCACTTCCTCGCCCGATGCAACAGCCGTCAGTGAACCGTCTTAATATTGCTTGCGCCATTTGAATATCTGGTTTGCATTGATGCCATGCAGGCGCGCGACATGAGACACGGTCATACCGGGCTCCATAGTCTGCTGAATAATGGCAATTTTTTCCTGCGGTGTACGACGCCGACGCCGCTCAGGTCCTGATAACACTTCAACCATCTTATCGTTCTGACTGGTATTAAACATAGTTCCAAGACTACCTCTTATTTTAAGAGAGTCGAAGTGTCTGGTGATCTATGGGGCCAGTCTAGCCCTCTTCCAAGTGTAGGGAGATATAGTCAAAGTTTGCTTCTCCGCCGATGAGTCCGCCCTGCGTCGGATAGTCCGATTTTTTACCGGCGAAGCACGGCTCTCCTAACCCTATCTAAAGCGAATAACTTTTTTCAACAGGGCCGCGTGCCAATGCAAGAGCGATAGGCGCTCTACGCGCCAATTTGACCACTTAAAACAGGTAAATTGAGGGGTTGTAATGTGTTGATGTAACAGGCTTTTATTTTAATGTCTTGGCATATGTATAATGGTAGTCTAGCCCTCCTTTCAACAAGGAGTACTCATGGAAACCTACAATCATACATATCGGCACCACAACTTTTCACATAAAGACTTAAGTGATCTCACCTTCACCGCTTGCACATTCATTCGCAGCGACTTTCGACGTGCTAACTTGCGTGATACGACATTCGTCAACTGCAAGTTCATTGAACAGGGTGATATCGAAGGCTGCCACTTTGATGTCGCAGATCTTCGTGATGCAAGTTTCCAACAATGCCAACTTGCGATGGCAAACTTCAGTAATGCCAATTGCTACGGTATAGAGTTCCGTGCGTGTGATTTAAAAGGTGCCAACTTTTCCCGAACAAACTTTGCCCATCAAGTGAGTAATCGTATGTACTTTTGCTCAGCATTTATTTCTGGATGTAATCTTTCCTATGCCAATATGGAGAGGGTTTGTTTAGAAAAATGTGAGTTGTTTGAAAATCGCTGGATAGGAACGAACCTAGCGGGTGCATCACTGAAAGAGTCAGACTTAAGTCGAGGTGTTTTTTCCGAAGATGTCTGGGGGCAATTTAGCCTACAGGGTGCCAATTTATGCCACGCCGAACTCGACGGTTTAGATCCCCGCAAAGTCGATACATCAGGTATCAAAATTGCAGCCTGGCAGCAAGAACTGATTCTCGAAGCACTGGGTATTGTTGTTTATCCTGACTAATTGCTTTGATGTGTGATTTTAAACGCTCAAATTTATAAAACGAATAATATTGTCAACCTTGCAATAATAGACATAGGGACAACCATGTATAAATTTTTACCCTCAGGCGTCTTCACAATAGAGCCATATAGCAGTGGGTCACTTAGTGGGCTTAATTTTTCCATTAAAGATAATATTAATATTGCTCAGTATAAAACATCATATGGTAGCCCATCTTGGCAAGTAAACATAAGGCTGCCATTTATAAGGCACTGTTGCAAAAATGTGGAGGTGATAGGGGTACTACGCCGGAACCCCAGATTTTTCCGTCCGTTCAAATTATCCACGGTTGAGCAGCTTGATCCCGTCCGCCCGCAGTTGACCAACAGGGGAAATATGCCTGTACAAAGTTTGCCGGGTTATCCCAAGTTCCTGGCATAGCGTACTGACCTTTGTTTCTGATTGTCCCATTGATGCCATTGCCAGTCGCAGTTTGACTGGCGTCATTTTATAAGGTCGGCCGCCGTTCCGCCCACGGGCTCTTGCTGATGCCAGACCTGCAGTCGTTCTTTCAGCAATCAGTTCGCGCTCAAACTCCGCCAGTGCGGCAAAGATACCGAAGACAAGCTTGCCAGCGGCCGTTGTTGTGTCGATAGTCGCCCCGTGACCGGTCAGCACTTTCAGACCGGTCCCCCTCGCGGTCAGGTCGTGCACTGTATTAATGAGATGACGAAGATCACGACCGAGGCGGTCCAGCTTCCATACGACCGAGAGCATAAAAAATATTGGGGCAGCGTGAGCTATGCTGCCATCGCTGGTCCCTTCCCGTCACTTTGAAAACCCGGATACCAGCAGACAAATTTATCCTGCAGTTCGTTATTCAAAACGGCGGTCCGGGTCTGTAACAAATAATGAGCCCCTTTTCTGCTCCACTGCATCTGCTGCTTTTTGGCCATTCGTCTGGCGATCACTTCATTGATCGTGGATTCCACAAACGCGGTTGATACCGGCTCTCCGTACCGACGCATTTCGCCGTAGTTTGGGATCATCATCTTATTATTCCGGATGTAGGTATACATTTCATCCAGATGTTTTTGCAGGGATTTCAGGCTAGGATAGCTGAGTTCAGGGTCATCGCAATACATAACGCAATTATCAATATGTTCCAGCGCAGCGACAACATTGCCATGCCAGAGATATCGTTTAATGCTTTCCAGCAGTGCCAGAACTTTACTCCCCGCCTCTGGATCTGATACCAGCAGTCCCCGGGCATATTGCATGAGCACCTTCAGCCTCATGGTGATATGAAACCAGTCCAGCACATGCGTTGACTCAGGGTACATACCGAACTGGAGGTCCCTGAGATTATCCGCGCCGTCGGACAGAAAAAATATCTGCTGGTTGGCCTGCATTCCCTGCGCTGAAAGGTGGGTCATGAGCCTGCGTTCCGGATGACAGTCATCCTTCTGAACAAAACCGAAGCGGCGGGTGTCAGCAGGCGCACCAACGGAAAAAGACTTCCCGGCAATAATTTCAAAATTACGCTTTTTGTCATCCCGATCGCGAACATAACCACCATCTATACCCACCACAAGCGGTTTTCCTGGCCTGGGCAGGTTCCCCCAGTCGCGGGGGCAGCCGGAAAGAAAACCTGAATGAGCTTCAGCCTCAGCGTCAAGACGCTGCGCCACCTGGCATAAATGATTCCTCACCGTTGAGGCATTCAGGCTGTGGCCCACCGGCAGAATATCTTTCAGCAGACGAGTCGTCATTTCATAGGAGATCATCGAGGCCCAGCGGGTTTCAATATATTTCAGTGCCGGGTGAGAATAATCGCCGGCCCAGTCGCTGAGCAAACTGACTGTCTTTGTATCACTCTCTTCACAACGGCACCGGTACACCCGAAGCCCGGATACCGGAATAACGCCAAACAGCGTCCGGTACCGTATTTTCTGTTTGCCTTTGATTCTGCGCGCAGCAAGGCAGTGAGGGCACCGGATATGGTGTTGAGTATATTCGTCTGCCTGCAGCTGGACCACCGACTGCTGGACCGTATTCAGCAACAGCTTGGATTCTGACACCGATAATCCGATGTCGTTCCGGGTCTCCCCTGATTTCTGGATTGTCATCAGTTCCTCCGTTCGACTGGAGCCTGATTCATCGGTGATGACTATCTGGAGCGTCAGTTGCATCATTGCCTCCTGCTGTGGTGGATGACTATCTCCCGGCTACTGGTTGTTCATCTGGTGACGAAGCTTATAATATGTGGAAACGCCAAGGCCCGCATGGTCGCAGGCGATCCTGAGCCTGACCCCTCTGCTTCTGAGTGCGTCAATTTCCTGGATCTTTTTGATATCGGCGCCGGGGCGCCCTGTTTTTTCACCCCGTGCTTTTTTCGCGGCGATGCCGTCGGCCTGCCTTTCCTTCAGTAAGGCTCGTTCAAACTGGCTGAATGCCGACATCATGTGCAGCTGCAGTTCCTGCATCGGATTGTTTGTGCCGGCGCTGAACGTCAGCTGCTCTTTCAGAAAAATAAGGGTAACGCCCTGGTCACGAAGCCGGGTGGTGACAGCGCACATATCCGACATATTCCGGCAAAGGCGATCGATGGAATGAACCAGAAGCGTATCACCAGGGCGTAATTGCCCCAGGAGTTCCTGTAACCCCGGGCGGTTTGTGTCCTTCGCGCTGGCATGCTCAACACAAATTTTATCAGGCTGAAAACCCGCCTTTGACAATGCCTCTTCCTGACGGGCCGTATTCTGATCGGCCGAGCTTACCCTGATGTAGGCATATTGCACGCAAAACCTCCGGAAGGTCTTTAAACATCATAGAGATTTAAAGAATAATCCATAAACACTGATTTAGGGAGGTTTATAGACATTTTTTCGGGGATCTGAGAGGCATGCTGAAAACGTATACCTTTATAGACATCAGTCAGCGACGACGGCCCAGCCAGATAACTTCAGGCTCCAGTACCGGAGATGCAAGGTCGAGCCTGCTCAGTTGCCGGTTGATTTTGTGGCGGTTGAACCTGACAGCATCCAGGTCGTCAGCAAAAGGGCGGATCTCGCCGACCGTTGTTTCATCATCCGCATTAACGATAGCTTCAAGAAACGCCAGGGTTTTATCGAACTCATCCGCAGCTGTGGCTCCGGGCATACCATGGCCGCTTATACAAAACGGCGCTTTCAGCGTAGAGTTTTCATAAATGGCCTCAACACGAATGTCATGAAGCCAGTGCTCAAAGAAATTGTATTCATAGGTAAAGCGATCGCCAGCATCAAAAGCAAAATCATCAATCACGACCCGGAACGGATTATCGACAAAACCGATGCCTCCTTCGTAGGAGATACCGTAATCTTTGCCATAAATGTGAAATTGATGGAGATGGTCGTCCCCCCAGCCCTGCACTATCTGGAAAATGAAGTGAAGCGCGGCCAGTGACGTGTCGGCAGCAATTCTCAGCCGACGCCAGACCATCGGACTGACTCCATGAACTGCTATTTTGATGACGTAGATCTTCATAGTCAGCAGGTATTGTTATGAAATGATGGTGGTTATTTTAACCCCTGTAGATGGCATCATTCGATGGCTGCCCCGAGGTTTTTCATGCTCTCCTAAATATGAAGAGGTGTATCTCAAAGCTTATAGCAGTGTCACAGATGCGAAAAAGCAATTAAGTGCATATTTTGAGTTTTATAATTTGAAACGACCTCATTCGAGTCTAGACAAAATGACACCAAATGAGTTTTACTATGATCAGCTACCCCAACAAAACAAGGTGGCTTAACTAGAGCGGAATATCACTTATAAATACGCTTTTAGTTGTTCAAACAAGTGGGACCACCTCTCTCGCATTTGCGGGGTTTTTAATGCTGAATAAAAGGAAAACTTGATGGAATTGCCCAATATTATTCAACAATTTATTGGAAACAGCGTTTTAGAGCCAAATAAAATTGGTCAGTCGCCATCGGATGTTTATTCTTTTAATCGAAATAATGAAACTTTTTTTCTTAAGCGATCTAGCACTTTATATACAGAGACCACATACAGTGTCTCTCGCGAAGCGAAAATGTTGAGTTGGCTCTCTGAGAAATTAAAGGTGCCTGAACTCATCATGACTTTTCAGGATGAGCAGTTTGAATTAATGATCACTAAAGCGATCAATGCAAAACCAATTTCAGCGCTTTTTTTAACAGACCAAGAATTGCTTGCTATCTATAAGGAGGCACTCAATCTGTTAAATTCAGTTGCTATTATTGATTGTCCATTTATTTCAAACATTGATCATCGGTTAAAAGAGTCAAAATTTTTTATTGATAACCAACTCCTTGACGATATAGATCAAGATGATTTTGACGCTGAATTATGGGGAGACCATAGAACTTACCTAAGTCTATGGAATGAGTTAACTGAGACTCGTGTTGAAGAAAGATTGGTTTTTTCTCATGGCGATATCACGGATAGTAATATTTTTATAGATAAATTCAATGAAATTTACTTTTTAGATCTTGGCCGTGCTGGGTTAGCTGATGAATTTGTAGATATATCCTTTGTTGAACGTTGCCTAAGAGAGGATGCCTCGGAGGAAACTGCTAAAATATTTTTAAAGCATTTAAAAAATGATAGACCTGACAAAAGGAATTATTTTTTAAAACTTGATGAATTGAATTGATTCTAAGCATTATCTAAAAATACTTAATTGTCTTTTAACGTCGCTAAATTTTAAATAAATAAGTGAAGAGTGTTAGTGGAGCCACTGATTTAAAGTTGGCAGAGTAAAACTTGAAGTGCGACATAAACCACCTAATTAATTTAAAGGGTTTATGGAGTATATAAAATTGTCATACCATCATCTTAACTTTGAAGATCGTACTGCATTAATGCTTGAGTCAAGAAAAGAAGGCTTTTCAGCCAGAAAATTTGCTGAACTCATTAAAAGACATCCTAGTACGATCTATCGTGAGCTTAAAAGAAATAGCATCAATGACGTTTATCAAGCTCGATATGCTTCTGATAACACCTTCGCTAGACGTAGACGTGGTCACAGAAAACTCAAAATCGATTCAATCCTCTGGAAATTTATTGTTGAAGCGATCCGTTGTTTATGGTCTCCTCAGCAAATAGCAAAGCGTTTAAAGACATTTCCTGATTTGGATCAAACAATGAATGTAAGCCATACAACGATTTATTCAACGATACGAGCATTACCAAAGGGTGAGTTGAAAAAAGACTTATTATCCTGTCTACGTCATGAAAATAAAAAGCGAAAAGCTAACGGTGAACCTAAAAAAGATTCTATATTACAGGATATTAAAACTATTCATGAGCGCCCAGCCGAAGTTCAAGAAAGAAAAATACCGGGTCATTGGGAAGCTGATTTAATTAAAGGTAAAGACAATAAAAGTTCGATAGCAACACTTATTGAACGAAATACACGGCTCTGTATCTTGGCAACATTACCTGATGCAAAGGCAGAATCAGTGCGCAAGGCTTTAACTGAAGCTCTGAAATATTTACCTGCAGAACTGCGTAAAACGTTGACCTATGACCGTGGACGTGAGATGTCAGAACATAAAATACTCGAAGAAGATTTAGGCATAGATGTATATTTCTGTGACCCACATTCACCCTGGCAAAAAGGCACATGCGAAAATATGAATGGTTTAATTAGGCAATATTTACCTAAAGGGATTGATTTAAATCAGGCAGATCAGCATTATTTAAATCAAGTTGCCATGTCACTGAATACTCGTCCTAAATAGCTGTGCAGAATAGTAGATCACTTTGAGGGAACTCAGCCCGAATTGTGCGATCTGATCAATCGCCAAATCAAAACAAATCACCAAACGGACTGAGCGATGTCGATCATAGCACCAATACCTCGTGACGAACGACGCCTGATGCAGAAAGCTATCCATAAAACACGCGATAAAAATTATGCCCGCAGACTGACCGCCATGCTGATGTTGCACCGGGGCGAGCGCGTCAGTCATGTGGCCAGAACACTCTGCTGTGCACGCTCATCGATTGGTCGCTGGATTAACTGGTTCACTCTGTCTGGTGCTGAAGGCCTGAAGTCATTACCGTCAGGACGTGGCAGGCGCTGGCCGTTCGAACATATTTGCGCATTGCTGCGTGAGCTTGTGAAGCATTCTCCCGGCGATTTCGGTTATCAGCGTTCCCGCTGGAGTACCGAACTGCTGGCGATAAAAATCCGTGATGTCACCGGTTGTCCGCTACATGCCTCAACCATCCGGAGATGGTTACCTGCAGCCGGGCTGGTATGGCGCAGAGCAGCGCCGACACTGCGTATCCGTGACCCACACAAAGAAGAAAAAATGGTTGCTATCCATGAAGCACTGGCGAAATGCAGTGCGGAAAATCCCGTGTTTTACGAAGATGAAGTGGATATTCATCTCAACCCGAAAATCGGTGCTGACTGGCAGTTACGCGGGCAGCAAAAACGTGTTGTCACACCGGGCCAGAATGAAAAGTACTATCTTGCCGGTGCGCTGCACAGCGGTACGGGAAAAGTCAGCTACGTAGGTGGAAACAGTAAAGGTTCATGTTTATTTATCAGACTGTTAAAACATCTTAAGGCGACATACCGGCGGGCAAAAACGATTACGCTCATTGTCGATAACTACATTATCCACAAAAGTCGTGAAACGTTGCGCTGGCTGAAAGCAAACCAGAAGTTCAGGGTCATTTATCAGCCGGTTTACTCGCCATGGGTCAATCATGTCGAACGGTTGTGGCAGGCGCTTCATGAGACAATAACCCGAAATCACCAGTGCCGTTCAATGTGGCATCTGTTGAAAAAGGTTCATCACTTTATGGATACCGTCAGCCCATTCCCCGGTGGAAAACACGGGCTGGCTAAAGTGTAGCGGTATTAGGATCAGTTATTTAGAAAGGCGTTAGATTGGCTTACACCATTAGAGAAATTTGCTCAGCTTGTTGATTATCATATGGCTTTTGAAACTGTCGCACCTCATGTTTGAATTCGCCCCATATTTTTGCTACAGTGAACCAAATTAAGATCATCTATTTACTAGGCCTCGCATTTGCGGGGTTTTTAATGCTGAATAAAAGGAAAACTTGATGGAATTGCCCAATATTATGCACCCGGTCGCGAAGCTGAGCACCGCATTAGCCGCTGCATTGATGCTGAGCGGGTGCATGCCCGGTGAAATCCGCCCGACGATTGGCCAGCAAATGGAAACTGGCGACCAACGGTTTGGCGATCTGGTTTTCCGCCAGCTCGCACCGAATGTCTGGCAGCACACTTCCTATCTCGACATGCCGGGTTTCGGGGCAGTCGCTTCCAACGGTTTGATCGTCAGGGATGGCGGCCGCGTGCTGGTGGTCGATACCGCCTGGACCGATGACCAGACCGCCCAGATCCTCAACTGGATCAAGCAGGAGATCAACCTGCCGGTCGCGCTGGCGGTGGTGACTCACGCGCATCAGGACAAGATGGGCGGTATGGACGCGCTGCATGCGGCGGGGATTGCGACTTATGCCAATGCGTTGTCGAACCAGCTTGCCCCGCAAGAGGGGATGGTTGCGGCGCAACACAGCCTGACTTTCGCCGCCAATGGCTGGGTCGAACCAGCAACCGCGCCCAACTTTGGCCCGCTCAAGGTATTTTACCCCGGCCCCGGCCACACCAGTGACAATATCACCGTTGGGATCGACGGCACCGACATCGCTTTTGGTGGCTGCCTGATCAAGGACAGCAAGGCCAAGTCGCTCGGCAATCTCGGTGATGCCGACACTGAGCACTACGCCGCGTCAGCGCGCGCGTTTGGTGCGGCGTTCCCCAAGGCCAGCATGATCGTGATGAGCCATTCCGCCCCCGATAGCCGCGCCGCAATCACTCATACGGCCCGCATGGCCGACAAGCTGCGCTGAGCCATGGCTGACCACGTCACCCCCAATCTGCCATCGCGCGATTTCGATGTGACAGAGGCGTTTTATGCGAAGCTGGGCTTTGCGACGAGTTGGAAGGATCGCGGCTGGATGATCCTGCAGCGCGGCGGTTTGCAGCTCGAATTCTTCCCCTATCCTGACCTCGACCCAGCTACGAGCTCGTTCGGCTGTTGCCTGCGGTTGGATGATCTCGATGCCATGGTGGCATTGGTGAACGCGGCGGGAGCCGAGGAAAAAAGCACCGGCTGGCCGCGCTTCAAAGCTCCGCAACTGGAGGCGAGCGGCCTGAGGATCGGCTACCTGATCGATCCCGACTGCACGCTGGTGCGGCTGATCCAGAACCCCGACTGACCGCATGCCCGCGAAAATCAAGATTTGCGGGATCAGCACACCCGAGGCGCTCGATGCGACCATCGCGGCGCGGGCGGACTATGCCGGGTTGGTGTTCTATCCAGCGTCGCCCCGTGCGGTTACGTCGAATGTCGCGGGCGCTTTGACATCGCGCGCAGCTGGCCAGATCGCCATGGTCGGTTTGTTCGTCGATGCGGATGATGCTGTCATCGCCGACGCACTGGTGGCAGCCAAGCTGAACGCGCTGCAGCTGCACGGTTCGGAATCGCCCGAACGCGTGGCCCAGTTGCGCGCGCGGTTTGGCAAGCCGGTGTGGAAGGCGCTGCCCGTCGCCAGCGCCAGCGATGTCGCACGCGCCGCAGCCTATGCCGGGGCGGCGGACTTGATCTTGTTCGACGCCAAGACCCCCAAAGGCGCGCTGCCCGGCGGCATGGGGTTGGCGTTCGACTGGTCGCTGCTGGCCGGATATCGCGGTGCCTTGCCGTGGGGGCTGGCAGGCGGGCTAAATCCGACGAATGTTGCCGAGGCGATTGCGCGCACCGGAGCGCCGCTGGTCGATACCTCCAGCGGCGTCGAAAGCGCGCCGGGCGTCAAGGATACCGACAAGATTACCAATTTCGCCTTTGCGGTGCGCTTGGCCTAAATCGCGTCGATCAATAGGCGTCGTTCAGCGCAAAGATCGGCTTGCGGGTGCGCCACTGCCCTCGGGTGAAGTCGGGAAAATCTAACGTGCGATTGCCCTCAGCAATCGATTGTTCCGACAGAGGCGTGATCGCGCTCCAGGCCAGCGCGTCGTAAATGTCGATTGGCATCGGGGCCTTGGCCTTCAGCGCCTCGACAAAAGCGTGGATCACGAACCAGTCCATCCCGCCATGCCCGGCCCCTGCCGCCAGATCGGCGTAGCGTTTCCATAGCGGGTGATCGTATTTCGCAAACCAGCCCTCGGCAGGCTCCCAGCGGTGCGGCTGTGGGCTCTTGCCCTCCAGATAGATCGACTTGTTGACGTCCATCCACAGCCCCTCGGTGCCTTGCACCCGAAAGCCGAGAGAATAGGGGCGCGGCAGCGAGGTGTCGTGGCACAGCATGATCGTTTCACCATTAGTGCAGCCGATCATGGTGTTGACCACATCACCCAGTGCGAATTTCACCTCGGCGTTGGGATGATCGGCAGAGCCGTTCTTGACGACATAATCATGCAGCCCGCGCGCCTTACAGCCGAAGCCGCCAGCGCCCGCTTCGCCCGGCAACGCGACCTTCAGGGTGCGGGTCTGCGGCGGGTAGCACACGCCGGCATCGGCGCAGCCCTGGTACTTCACGGTCAGGGTGGTCGCGCTCGCGCCGGCCGCGGGCGTGCCGGTGAGGGTGCCGAGCAATTCCTTGCGGTAGGTTTCGACGTCGCCGAAGAATTCGTCGCGGTAGGCCTTGCCCTTCGGCAGCGCCATGGTCGCGCCGGTGAAGGCGGCATCGGCCTTGACCGAGGTGCGGTGCCGGTACAGGTAATAGCCGTCGGCGATCCGCCAGCGCACCTCGATGCGGTCCGGCGCGGTGGCCTGCGCGGACAGGACGAAGACCTCGTCGACCGGCGGCAGTTCGAAGTCCTGGGCGACGGCCGAGGTCGCGGGCAGCGCAAGCAGCAGGGCGAGCCCGGCCAGCCAGCGGCGCAGGCGGATCGTGGATGCGGTCATTGGCTCAGTTTACCGGTCGGCTCTCGGCGGCCAGCCATTGCAGGTATTCGGGCAGGCCGGACGCGGCTTCGACCGCGAGCAGCTCCGGGAGTTCGTAGGGATGCAGTTGGCGCAGGCGTTCCTGCAGGGCGGGGTAGGCCTCGGCACTGGTCTTGACCAGCAGCAGGACCTCGGCCGCGGCCTCGACCTTGCGTTGCCAGCGATAGACCGAACGCAGGCCGGGCAGGAGGTTGACGCAGGCGGCCAGGCGCTCGGCCACCAGCGCGGTGGCGATGCGCTCGGCGCTGTCGGCGTCGGGACAGGTGCAGAAGCAGATCAGGGCGCTCACCGGCATGGCACTGTTGCAAATAGTCGGTGGTGATAAACTTATCATCCCCTTTTGCTGATGGAGCTGCACATGAACCCATTCAAAGGCCGGCATTTTCAGCGTGACATCATTCTGTGGGCCGTACGCTGGTACTGCAAATACGGCATCAGTTACCGTGAGCTGCAGGAGATGCTGGCTGAACGCGGAGTGAATGTCGATCACTCCACGATTTACCGCTGGGTTCAGCGTTATGCGCCTGAAATGGAAAAACGGCTGCGCTGGTACTGGCGTAACCCTTCCGATCTTTGCCCGTGGCACATGGATGAAACCTACGTGAAGGTCAATGGCCGCTGGGCGTATCTGTACCGGGCCGTCGACAGCCGGGGCCGCACTGTCGATTTTTATCTCTCCTCCCGTCGTAACAGCAAAGCTGCATACCGGTTTCTGGGTAAAATCCTCAACAACGTGAAGAAGTGGCAGATCCCGCGATTCATCAACACGGATAAAGCGCCCGCCTATGGTCGCGCGCTTGCTCTGCTCAAACGCGAAGGCCGGTGCCCGTCTGACGTTGAACACCGACAGATTAAGTACCGGAACAACGTGATTGAATGCGATCATGGCAAACTGAAACGGATAATCGGCGCCACGCTGGGATTTAAATCCATGAAGACGGCTTACGCCACCATCAAAGGTATTGAGGTGATGCGTGCACTACGCAAAGGCCAGGCCTCAGCATTTTATTATGGTGATCCCCTGGGCGAAATGCGCCTGGTAAGCAGAGTTTTTGAAATGTAAGGCCTTTGAATAAGACAAAAGGCTGCCTCATCGCTAACTTTGCAACAGTGCCGAAAATTGCCCGTACCATGCTGCAGAACGGCATTGACCGCAATACTGTCATGAAAATGACCGGTCTGACTGAAGATGACCTGGCACAAATCCGCCACTAATCCCCCTTTCCTGGCACTCCCTGCCGGGCCATCAGTGAAAACTGGTGGGGCAGGGAGGCATCAGACTCAGGCTCAGCCTGCCAGCCACAGCGATTTAACAGTTTCATTATCCCAGTTACGTTCCCTGTCAGACGTACTGTCAGCGGATTTGTCTGTTGGCCATTGTCGTCAAAAGCGGCATCAAGGTTTGTCCGTAAGAGATAAACACCGTTTACTCCAGGATTGAGTACCAAAGCATATCGTCCGGCCCATTCTCTGTCGCTCATTACGCGGTAATTCCAGCCCATGTCTTTCGCTGTTTCCAGCGCATACGTCAGGCGGAACATGTCGTTCTGTTCAGTCAACTCGCCGCTGCAGGAGCGCCAGACATAGCCCAGTTTGTCGGCCAGCTTAGCTCTCACACCCAGCAAACGCCCCTGATTCAGTAACCACCCGATATCCTGTGCCACATCGCGCGAGAATCGCCGTTGCTTCAGTGCTGCCGCGAGCCAGCGGGTGAGAAAGAGATTTTCCTGTGCGGGAGAGAGTTCTCCCTGCTCCTGTCTGGCCAGTGCCAGCGCGACCAGTGCACACCATGCCAGATGGCCTGTTTTTTCTGTCAGCGTCATAACAGATACCTCCCTTCAGTCTTACTGATTCCCAGGTCTTAAATCTCAGTTGTTCAGCTCTGTACAGTCGGTCTCAGCTGCCATGTTGCCCCACCAAAACAGGTCACACCGACCACCTGCTCCCAGGTTTCCTTCTGCTCCAGCAGCTTCTCCAGCGCATGAAAGTCCGCGCGCGAGAGCACAATATCTTCCCGCTCGCCGGGCGACTCCAGAATATACCCCTCAGGTATCCGCGTGGCCGATTCAGCAGCCTGCCGTGAGGATATGCGGTAAAAGGTTTTGATGCATCCTCCGCGAGTGAGGGCATCGAGGATGATGCTTTCGGCAACGCGCATGACTGGCTCCGGTTAAAAGTGTTTCACGTCTTTGCCGGTGTGCAACTGGCGACGCTCATCATGCCGCGTAGTGCTTCCACAGACAACGGCTTTGCCTCATTGCCCCGGTGGACCATCGCATGGCAGTTCGGACAAGGAATGCTATGGTAAATATAACCTTCCCCTTACACTCATGAAGCTTATGGAAGAATTATTCACTTGTCCGATATGTAAACTCTCATTTGGCCATAAAGCTAGGTTGAGAAAGCATATAAAAAAGCATACGAAATCCCTTGAAAAGAATCTCGCTAAGGCCAACTCAACCAAAAAGGCTGAGCATGAAAAGATGCTTATTCAGGAGAGGATTGCAAGGACAGGTAGCGCTTTTAAAAATGAATCGGAGAGAAATAAGTACTTTGAAAGAAGGCGTGCTGAAAACCCCATATTTGATATCGATACGCCGATCAGAAAGGCCTCGTTTATAGTGAATGCCGGTGCCTTTGGTTTGGGTAAATCCAGAAAAAACTAGCCGTTTTTTTGGCAAAAGCAGATCTAATGTCCCCGTGGTGAGTATATAAAAAATTACGGGGAGCTGAGCGACCTTCGTCTAGCTCTCTTCTTGTTTTTTTGCCGCAGCGGACTCTCGCGTGCGTCAGACACAAGTGGCGCAGGGGACGGGTTTTTGATGCGCGTCAGCGCATGGGAGGCGCCATGCGCCGGAGACCCCCGCAGCGAAGCGAGGACGAAAAAAGCATTACGGCTTCAGCCGTAATAATCCCCCACACTGCTAAGCCCAGAACAAACCCGCTAAAAACGATACAGAAGCTGCTGTGCGCGGTCGGAGTGGTCACGACAAGGCGATAGCCGCAGTCGGGGCGTATCTCCGCGTTAGCGGGCCGTTAGGGCCGCTTACGAGCGTGTACGCCAGAACGAAAAGCAACACCACCCACAGCAATGACAAGATCTAGTTACAACATCCGCCATTCTAAAGCGATGGTGTTCCCCGGCCTTCGGCCGGGGGCGGCGGCGCTTTTCAGTGGTGGGGAGGGGCTCCTGGCTTGCAAACCGGCGCTGGTTTTATGGTGAACTCCCTTTTGAATGCTGTAACTAATTTACTTCTCCGGTCGGGGCCCGTCGCGAAGCGATGGGAGCTACTTTTGAGGCGCTTGCGCCGATGTTTTTAAGTTATTCACTTTTTAAAGGGGATAACAGTAATGTCTTTTATTTGGTTTTATCTTTTATATTACGTAAGTAATTAAAAGATAAAACCGAAAGAGTAATTGCAGGATATCGTTGGCACTTCAACAGTACTTACCCACAACCTGTACCACACTTACTCCCGCTATCGGCAGGTAAACACGTAAAACCAGCCAACGGGGCATGCTGTTAACTAAAGGATTGTTCATTTTCCAGGCAGGGTTTTATTTATGGCGAGTGGGATCCCCGCCAGTCAAGGCGGTTCATACGCGGCCTTTTCAGGCCAGTACGGGGGGTTGGGAGAAATATTCCCGTTTACGCTGGCGAGCTACGTCGCGCCTGGCTTTCATTCGCGATAAACCGGCGGCGGCTTTGCGGGTCCAGTTCTCGACTCTGATGGCAATCAGGCGAATATCTCCCGACGAGATGACTTCATTCGGATCAGCCTCCAGTAGCCTGGCGCGTTCACGGTATGCCTGTTTCAGGGGAATTCCCAGAATGGCAAAGAACTCCTCAGTCACCTCTATGTGCTTACAGGCGCAACGGGCGTCATAAGGATTGAAGGGAGCTTTTTCTGTGATGATGGCATTAAGCCAGGAGAGGCGATCGCATCCGCGGCTGGCCCGGGAAATCGACTTATGACCGCCATCACTGCGCGTTGCCAGGCCTGCGCGTTCAGCCAGTGTTTCAAGGTTGTGCCGGATCTGCCAGTCCCGTAAATCAAGATCGTCGAGAATGGCCAGCATCAGCTCGCACAGCGTTTCAATGCCGTACATATTTGCTTCATTGACCCAGTATCTGTTATGCCGGATACGACGCCGCAGTTCTGCTTTGATTTTCTGACGGCCCGCAGGGGTGGCAAGTGACCTGATCCACCGGTTCAGGAACCGGCGGCGGCGACGAGAAGCCACGTTATAGCAAGGGGTCTGATTGGGTACGCCCGAAGGACGAGCTTTAAGATGAAGACCTGTTTCAGTCACACCCGCCCGGACTTATGGCGAGTAGGGGTTGTGTTAGAATATGCATTTGCTATAATCCTTCACAGGCCAGCGCCTGCTTTTGGACCCCCTGATTTCTGAATCTCCCGCCAAGTTGATAGCAGATTTCAGGGGGTTTTTGCATTCAGGGGCCGTAAATTCGTCATCCCTTCCCTTTGGACGCTATTCCGGGAACGTCCCACCCAAGTAATTCCTACAAACCGTTGTAAACTACCATGTTGCGTAGCAAGGATCAATTTATAAAAGGAGATCCGTGAATGATCGCTCACAATAAAATCACGCATATATGCAATATATGACATAATCGCATATATATGATTTTTCACAAAAAAACCTGCATCACTAAGTCCTAAACGCATTCAAGATCGTATTGAAGTCCCTGTTTCTATAGGCAAGTCAGTGTACCACCTGCCGATAGCATCCCTGTGTGTTGTAACACTATCAGACCATAAAAAAAGGCCGCCTGAATAATCAGACGGCCTAAGGTTATTTTTTTTCTGCGGATGTTCCTTTTAACTGTTCGGCGAAAGCCAGACACTCAGACAGCCAGAATTGCCTTGTCTTCCCCTTTAACAGACTTACCGGTGCCGGTAATGTTATTTCTCGGAAAATATTGGTAGTGGCTGCCGCGACGCCTAGTTCATGCTCAGGTACACCCAGCATGAGCGCAAACTCGCGCGTCGTGATTTGTACATCGTTATCGCGGCGGGCTTTTTTTCTTTGTGTGTTTTCAGACATAACAGCCTTTGTTAATACGTCGATTTCCAGTCACGTCCCGTGTCCCAGCGGGACTGCCAGTGTTCCAGATAGACGCTGGCCACCTGTGGCATATCATTCAGAACCAGCACATTTTCTGAATTCGAATACTCCGCAGCTTTACTGAAGTTGAATGAGCCGGTTTCAACCGTGTTCTGGTCGATGATAATGACTTTGTCATGGTGGATTTTATAGGCATCCGTCAGACGCACGTTCACGCCGGCATTCACCAGGATATTGAGTGCCGCTTTCGAATATTTGTTCTGGTTTTCTCTATTATCCAGGATGACTTTAACGTCCACACCACGCCGGCTGGCGGACGCCAAGGCTTTCGCAATATCCGCAGCGGTAAAGTTGTATCCCATCATACGGACGGACTCACGGGCATGATGGATGGTGCTGAGCACCAGTTCCCGGGCGGTCCCTTCCGGGCTGAAACCGACCTGCACGGAAGGAGCGGCGATCGCTGACAGGGACGAAGAGAGTGTGGTGGCCATTACGGCCGCCACCACTATTTTTTTTAACATGGGGATACCTTTCATGATGTGGCCACCGGGACAGGCAGCCGAAGATCAGTAAACGAAACCGTCAACCTGTTGAGTGACGGCCGACTGGTGAATGTGCTGGTATTTTTCCAATTCATCCTTTTTGACGGACAGTTTTTCCGGCTCCGGGTATTCGACGCTGTAACGGCCCCGGGTCTCGGTCAGTACCGAGGCGGCGAGGCTGAGCAGCTGCGTCGCGCGCCGGACTGTATCGGGGGGCACGGGGGAGACTTCGTCGAAATACATGGCTTCATCGGCAATGGCATACAGCACGCCATCCTGAATGATCATGCTGTCAGGGGCGTGTCTGATGTTGTCGTTTTTCACGATGGCCATAATGCGGTTGATACTGGCCGGACGAGGGCGGTCACGGCGGACTTTTGCCGGCAGCAGGTGAGACAGGCTGTCATACGTTGGCCATTCCACCTCAACAAACCGGTTGATGCGGACGTCCTTGTCGGTGATTTTGTCGTCATCCGCGATGTACAGGGCGTTGTTCCGGATGACGGCCCCTTTGAAGACCGTGGCCTGCTCCCCCTGGTTTAAAGCCTGCAGTTCATCAAAGGGCAGTTTCGGTTTCTCCTGGACCGTAACGCGCCCGGTATCGGCATAGCTCCCCCCAATCGCGCCGGCGCGGTATTCCATACTGTCCTGAATGGCCTGGTATTCCATCCCGGCTGATTTCGCGGCGAACTCTGCGGTTTCAGTTGGATCGATGATGGTCCCGAAGATGCGGGTGAACATGTTGCCGAGCAGCGTCCAGAGCTTATCCCCCACGGCCGTTTTGAGCTTCTGCAGGTCCTGACCTGCCAGAACGAGCGCATAGCCGAGGGAGCGGACCTGGGTGGCCAGCTGACCGATGGTATCGGAGTAGTACGAACCGACCTCATCTGCCAGCCATAAAAAGGGAAAGCGGTCCCTGAATTTTTTGATAACCAGTATGTCTTCCGCTTTCCCCTCCATCCTTTCGCCCAGGTCCTGGCTCAGGATCATCGCCAGCTGGGAGGTTGTCAGCCGCCCCAACGTGAGCGCTTCTGACGCGGATAGCTCCAGTGCCGGGATAAGGATGACGAGAATACGGTCATTGTGGACCACATCCCGCAGGTCAATATCGCCGGCGCCGGATGAAAACACGTGGCCATAGGTATCGCTGAAGAGTGACAGCATACGGTTGTACTGGCTCGTCAGATAACCATGCTGGTTACGCGCCTCCTGCGACCACTCTGATGGCTTGGTGATCAGGCTCATATCAAAGCCCGGCACGCTGGTTGAGAGATAATTACGCAGCCCGGTTCGAATTTCTTCGTGCCATTCCTCAGCTTCAGCCTGCAGATAGAGCTCCGCGAACTTATCCAGGGAGAGGTACTCCTGGATCAGCCGCTGCGACATCACCTTTTGTTCCTTGCGGCTTTTGTAAATCAGGGCCTTTGTCAGGACCTGGTTCATCCCCTTGGCTTTCTCCTGCCAGGTACGGTCGTTGCCGGCTTCCGGCATCATGGAATCCATCAGCTGCGTGATGTAGGTTTCCTGGGCCAGCGCAAACGGGTTCGTGTTATTGGACTGCTGGCGTGATTTGTCATTCTCCAGCAGGCGCTGAGAGCGGCTCTGGCCGCCGGTGATGTAGTTCAGCAACCGCAGATCGTCTTCACGGCCAAAGCGGCGGGACAGGGAGGCGACAGCAAACCAGACGTCATTCTGGGCCTTACCGTCAGAGAAGATCAGCCCTTTCGCCCAACACAGTGCATTTAACACAAAACCAAGCAACATCTCGGTTTTGCCGGCACCGGTGGTGGCCATAAGAATGAGATGGCGCGTCAGGTCATCCATGCGCAGCCATATCTCACGGCCGCCATCGAGCGTGCGTTCGTATCCGGTATAGAACACGCCCGCCGCCTTTTCCATATGCCGGTTAAGCTTAGTGACGGGCAGAAAGCCCAGCAGTTTGCCGGGTCGCATGGTTTCCGTTGACGGATCCAGCCTGTCCATGTCCATTGGCATCCTCGCCGGCATTCGGAATTCATTCAGCATGAACATCGGGACCCAGACCAGCATGACCGGAATGGCCGCCCACAGAAGGACAGGCCAGACTATTGCCGCACCAAATATGGCGATAATGGCGAGCAGCAGGGGGCCGGTGCGATACGCCATCTCTTCGACCATGCTCTGATGTACCTGACGCTGCAGCCGGGCGGCATCGACCGGTTTCTGCTTCTGTTGCATATCAGTTCTCCGCGTTGCTGTGCTCTGTCATGAAGGCGCGCAGGATGGCCGGATCTTTCATCGTTGACTGCGGTACATGGCGGCCGTCGTCGGCAATGACCCAGGGCGTGCCGGGGATACGGTATTGCCTGAACGCGACATCGTTAATGGCCAGCGCCTCGCCGGCGATTTTCCAGCGTTTATAATCGCGTTGTACCGGGGCTTCTTTTTGATCGTCACCGGTTTTCTTTTTGCCAATGGTGAGCATGCCCTCGTCAACCGAAAACAGTTTCTTCCAGGCCGCAGCGCGGTGCGCCGTCTCCAGATACAGGACAGACTGGATTTTCCGGACAGATTTCTCTTTACCAATCGCAGAGACGGGGAAGACCACCACGTTGTATTCATTACCTAATGCTTCGACGACCGGCTCCCAGTTTTTGCAGTTAGGGCACTCCGGATCGGCAAAAACGTACAGTGTCCGTTCGTGTCCGGAAGACAGGGGGACGGTGAAATAGCCGCGGCCTGCTGCTTTCTGCAGGTTCTGCATAATGTGTGGGCTCAGCGTTTCCTGACTGGCCACGGAAACCGGCCGGGTTGCTGAGGGCCGGACAGGGGAAGCTGTCGGCATCGGCTGGCCATTGTCGGCATTCGGTGTTGTGTGGTTGCCAAAATAGGGATTACCCGGCGCAGGGTTGCGCAGCTCCGGTAGTCCCTGGAAGCGCGGTGCGGCTGTTTCCGCCGTGGCATTCTGGGGCTCTTCCTGTCCGAACGGCGGCATGCCCGCTGAGGGTGTTGCAGGCGCAAAACGCCAGACGGCAAAACAGCTAACCAGCAGCGCCGCCGCGGGCAGGAGGGTGTTCTTCCACTTTATTTTCGGCTTACGATCGCTGAGTACCCGTGTAATGACAGACAGCAGTTGTTCTGCCTCTTTGTAGTCCAGCGCCCGGTATACCGGATGGCTACTGTCGGTATTCAGGCTGACCATCAGCGTGCCCCCTTCGATCCAGAAACTCGGGTCCTCACTCACATTGAGGGAAAAAATCGGTGTGTCGTCATTCAGTGAAGCAATCAGGTGATTACCGGAGATACGGGCATTAAATGTCGGAGTCATCATCGTTGGGGCCTTATATAAAAGCAGGTTCATCGTCGTCCGTCGCCTCACAGGCTGCGGCGTCATGTGATACGTGAGGTGTGGTTACGGTCGATACGGCAGCTGAGGCGGTATCAGTGAGGGGGGGAGTGGACGGCCCGGTGTGTCTCCCGGCGTCCTGGTCGGGATGCGCCTCCGCTGCAGCAGCATTATCTTCAGGCTGTTCTGCTTCTGCAGGTTCCGGTTCATCGCCCTGGAGGTCAGTAAAGCTGTCCTGGCTGAGCGTCGGGGGTAACCAGTCAGGTGCTTTCTTCCGGCGTTCGGTTTTTTTCACGCGTCGCTCATGCACCAGACCCAGCCCTTCCAGCTCGTACTGCAGCCCGTCGATGGCGGATTCGACATAATCGATCTGCAATGGCAGCTTCTCTTTTCGTACCACGATTTCAAAACGCGTCTGAGCAATGACGCCTGCCCCCTCCACAAACACGCTGGCGGTATCGGCACCGTGCAGGGCATACCAGAGCGTGCGATCGATGGGCTTCAGCCAGAGATACTGTGACGGCGGCAGGCGAATATCGTGGCCCAGCAGGCCGCTGAGAGCCGTTCTGACGTACTGGTGTGTGGCATGGATTTCTTTCATCCCCTCCGCCTGCCAGACCGTCAGAAAGGCTTTTTCTGCTCGGGAAAAATCAGGACGGTACAGATTTTTCGTGCGCTTACGTTCTTTACGGTTGCGCGGGAGGCAGCTGCGGTTCAGATCATCCAGCAGTTTTTTGGCAGCCTTACGGTCATTCATCAACACCTGCAGGCCGAACACGGCAAACAGGGCTTTCTCATAATCCTGCAATGTGTCCGGAGAGGCAGACAACCGTGTACCCAGCTGAGAGATAAAAACGTCACGGGCTTTTTCTCGGTCCAGTATGCGCGAGGCGATAAGACCATGCCTGGCGGCGAACTCTTCCGGTTTTTCCGCCCAGCGGCGTTCCGGGCCGTCATCGTTCATTAACAGGTCCGGCGACCGGCTTTCTGCCAGCACCGGCACAATGGCCGGCGACCATTTGCTCATGATCTGCGGCAGCGTGTGGATATTGACGATACGCTTGCTCTTCATCGGCCGGGACGGATGGTTTTTGATGCCGACCAGCGCACTGATGGCGATGGGGAGAAGAAAAATCAGCAGGATGCCGGACGTTTCATTCATCACGGCGAACCAGTCATGCCAGGAGATAGACTGAGCGTGATTGCCGGTACGGGCCAGCAGTTTGATTTTTTCCGCGACCCAGGGATGGATACGCTGAAAATCGACCATCCCCCATAGCCAGTAGAGCAGCAGGCACGATACCCATACAAATTTACTGAACCACAGCCAGCAGATAATCACGAGGGCGGCAGGGATCAGCAGAAAGCCGTAGGCGTCATCATGGCCGGAAGCGGCCTGACGGTTCTGAGACATAGGGACCTCATTAATACGATAAGCGGATCAGGGATGCAGAAACTGAAAGCCCCCGGGAACCGGGGGCGGTATGGTAGAGGGGACGTTAACGCGACGGGGTATCAGGTGTAGCTGAACACCGTCAGACCGGTCTCTTTGCGGGCGGTACGGGCACGCTCATGGGCCTTCTGAGGGAACTGCAGGTCGGCATACTGCCGGTGCTCCATCGCACAGATGACGTCATACAGCGCGGCAGAATATTTCTCACCGCCCGGTGCATCGACGCTGACGCTGGGGAGTTCCGGGTTTTTGGTTTTGAGGGTGATGACATCGCCCTTATACGCCACCCGCGTCCAGCTGGACATGTCCATCCCCATCACATCGTATTCTCCCTTGCGGCGCATACTGACGTAGAGCAGGGTTCCCCGGATGGCATCCACACCCAGATAGGTCCGGTTGCCCGAGATGATGACGTTCCCTTTCTGCGGCATAAACTCCTCACCACTGACGGCCGCCACCACGCTGTTCAGGGCGCGGCGGCGTTTTTGCAGGGTAAACTGCCGAATGATGAACGGTGCGACAAAAAGAGCCCAAAATATTAGCGCTATTTCCCCATCACCATCTTCTGAAGAAATCGTGTGGAAGAAGGCAAAAAACAGGCATATCGGGAGATAGATCATCGCGGCCCAGAATTTTAACAGTGACACGAAGGTCTCCATGCCGGTACGTTCCCGCTGGCTTGCCATAAGCAGTCCTCATTGTTAATTCATGGTTAAATTATATCATAACCTGTTGATCCGGAGTATGTTTCTCACCCCTTAAATCCATCCTTGTCCCCGGGAGTACGCTCTTTAGCATCCATTCCCGGGATGCGGCCAGGGTTAACCGTACGCCCGACGCCGGCAAAGATATTCGAGACCGAATCGCTCAGGCCGCTGAACAGTGAGGCCCCTTCACGCCCGCCCAGGAAGCCGATGACGTAATCCGGAATGACGACCAGCATCGAGAACACCTTGGTGGCCACGGTGGTGCAAATCCTGGCATAGATAAGCAGCCAGCCGACGGCGGTAAACAGGCCGGTCCAGGAGTCAATCTGTGCGTTGGCCAGTGCCGAGGCAAACAGCAGGTTCAGGATCGTACCGGCCGCCACGATAGCTACAGAGGCAAAAAAGAAGGCCAGCACCATCAGGCTGGGGCGCAGCATCATGTCGATAAGAAAGACATAGCCGTAGGCCGCGCGGCTTCCCCGATCCTCTTCGGTGCCCAGGTGCGTGGCGGACCACATCGGGCCGGCGGCACAGCCAACCAGCACGCTGACGGACCAGTTCAGAACGCCGGTCATCCAGTAGATGAACGGGATCGCTGGCAGCAACACAGACAGACTGAAGCCCGCCGAGAACAGGATCAGCAGCAGGAAGTAGAACGGAGGGGACAGCGCCTGCACCACCGCCGCGACTGTAGCTTTCCAGCCGGTCAGTCCGTTCGTGATTCGTCCCACGATATTATTACCGCTCCATGCAATCGACCCCTGAATGGTCACATAGGCCGTCAGGGCCGTGCCGACCGTGTCCAGGGTGTAGTCCCCGATGGCTTTCATCTTAAGCAATGGATTAACCTGTTCACTGCTGTTATCGGTTTGTCCGATATTTTTCGTCGCAATATAGTTGGTCAATTTTTGCATCGGGCTGTTAAACAGCCCGACGAACACCGATTTCGGATCTTTTGCCCGCCCCGTTTCGATGTCTTTCTTGCTGGTCTGGGTGCCGAGTGCTGCAGTGTAGCTGCTGTTCTGCAGCTGGGCGTTGTAGGCAGCGAACACCTGCTGGTAGAGGTCGGTGTTGCCCATTTCCCCCAGTCCTGTCGGCCCGCTGACGGTCGGTGCTGATTTACCTACGTCGGAGGTCTTGGCGTTCGCGGTCGCAAACGTCTGATACCAGGCACCCAGGGCGATCCAGCCGTAGGTTTTCATGTTGCTGGTCAGACTGCTCTGCAGGGTGTCTTCATAGTCAATCTGATTGAGTGCGGAGTTAATGGTGTTCTCATAGGCGGTTGCTGCATTCTGGATGGTGGTTTCGGCATCGGTCAGCGTACCGGAGTCATCATCACGTTTGCTGATATAGGTACTGACAAACGTCTGCGCGGCGCTGTCGAGGGTCGTCTGCATGGTTTCCAGCGCGGACTTTTGCGCATCAACAATGGCGTCGGTATCCACATCGGAATCAAACAAGACCGACCAGCTGCTGCTGCGCGTGGTCGTGGGGATTTTCGCGGTCCCGCAATAGGCGCTGCCGTTGCTGGTTTCATAACTGCCGTCACTGCCGGAGGTGCTCATCTCTGACGTGCTCGCTGAGCCGGCATCGTCGTAGAAGCCGCTGAGCTGTTCGTTGATGGCATACTTGCACAGGTTCATCTCAAAAATCTGCTGGGCTGCATCCCTCGTCGAGCTGGCGACGGGTTGCGTGACCAGTGAATACCCGTCATCCATCATATCCACAGCTTTGTTTGTCAGCAGATTGGCGCCGCCCACCCCCATGATGGAGGCCGCCCAGAGCATGACCAGCTGCGAAAGCGACCAGCCGCTCGTTGTCGGTACCAGGGTGATGAACCCGACAAAGGACATGAGGGGCGCCATCGCGGTGCGCGTACTGCCGAAGACTTTGCCGGCATTACCCGCTTTGACAATGCTTTTGAGGGTAACCGTCAGAAACCAGAACAGGGCAATAGCACAGATAACACCGTTCAGGATACCGAAGAGGGAACCGATAACGGTGGTATCTGTTGAAGTAAAGGGCGACGTCACCACGTCGCCAAAGATTGTAACCAGCGCCTGGCGGGAGAGGTCACTTGAATTTTCAGCAGCGTCACGAATGGTGCTGTACGTCACGTCATCGGCCAGCGCCGGCAGTGAGACGAGCAGCAGCAACAGACCCTGCAGGGGCTGCTTAAATAGTTTCATAGAAAACCTGCGCGTAAATGAGTAAGAACAGAGGGATCCGTTCAGACAGGGTTCAGGGCGTCTTTGATCCAGTGTGCGTGGTGGAGGAAATCGCTGAAGCGTCCGCCTTCTTCGTCACTGACGCGACGTTGCTGCAGCTGCCAGAGGCGGTACTGACATATCACCACTTTAAGTGCCGCCAGACTGGCCAGCGCGGCGAAGATCACCACAAAAATAATCGCCCGCCAGAACGTCATCGGGGGCAGGGTGGACGCCGTCAGCAATATCATACTCATCAGTACGGGCGTCAGGACCAGGAACAGTCCGGCGACCACCCACCACAGTCGCTTGAGAAAACGATACTTCCACAGCAGCTGCGGCAGACTGTAGCCACTGGCCTGGACAGCCTGTTCAAATGTCAGCTTCTCGCGTTTTTCCTCGCGCGCCTGACGCCGGAAGGCCTTCAGCCGGGAGATACTGGTCTTCACGGACTGGCTGACGTCCGCCCCCATACGGCGCATGTCGTTAATGGGCGTTAAAATCGAGACCGACAAGGAAAGGGCCTTGCGGGCCCTTTTTACTGCCGTTGAACGCAGCGCCTGTCCGGCCGCTTCGGTCTGGTCATCATGGGCATTGTGTGTCATTTGGCGACGCCTCCGCTGATTTCCTGCATCAGTGCCTGCAACTGCGGGCGATATTCCCGGTCAGCCGCCAGGGCGAGTTGCTGGCCGGCGATAATGTTGCTTTCCCTGAGCTGGTTCTTAATGCCGAGCTGCAGATAATTTGACAGTGACTGTACCCGGATCAGTTCGCGCATCAGGTTATCGCCATCCATTGCCTGCAGGTCTTCCTGGTAATCGGTATTGGCATACCGGCGGCCGACTTCGAAACTTTCAAACTCGCGGGCTGACATCTGGTAGTTGCTTTTGGCCAGATCTGACGCGGTGTCATCGAAATACGACCTGGCGGATGCATTTTCCAGCACTTCTTTCAGCGCGGTGGTCGTGCTGCTGTTGGGTTTACTGTCCGCAATCATCGATAACTGCGGTTGCTGGGCGGCACTCTGAATCGCCTTGTACTGCGTCAGCAGGCCCTGGTACTGCCAGCCGGTTTCATTCTTGATTTCTCCCTTGCCGAGCGTGCGCCCGGGACTGTGTTTCGCGCTGTTCCGCATGTACGCCATCCCGGCATCGATCTGGTCATCACTGAAGGTGAGTTCCGACTCTTTACCCGCGGCACCGGCACCGTCATAGAGCGACTGGACCTGGATGTCGCCGCCAGGCATGTCGGAGGACACCGACTGGCACAGCGCGGTGCCGCCATACACCGCGTATTCGGCACTGGTGCAGTAATTCGCGTGAATGGCGGCGCTGCGGTAATCATCCTGCGCGGGGAGAACCGGCGCGGAAGCCACGGCTTTCTGAATGGCCGAGTTGCTGATCCCGCTTCCTGACGCCAGAGAGGACGCGGTGACCCGGGCAGTATTATGAACCTGATGCGCCACGCCGGACGCCGATTCGCTGCAGATGCTGTCCGGCACGCTAAAGCTGGCGCGTGCCTTTTCCAGACGTTCGGTTTCACGGCCGAAATTGTCCGCCTGACGTTGTGCCTGGAAGCCTTCTGTCAGGGTCGCCGTGTTTTTATCGCTCGCCTGGGTAATGGCGCTGCCGATTTCCGTGTTGGTGGTCAGGATTTCTGCCAGCGTGGTTTGCATCGTTGTCAGATGGGGCACAACCTGGCTTGTGATCGGCACACTGGAAACAACGCTAACCGGGTAGGCAGCAAGAGCCTGTCCGCATGCGATGGACAATGCGGCGGCTAAAAGTTTTCGTTTCATGGATTCACCTCAGAGGCGGTAACCGCGTTTTTCGATAATTTCCCGGGCGAGATGGCGGGTGACGTTCCCGGCGTCCTGTTCGCCGGCCTTCTTGCGACGGAATTCAATGACACGCTGAGCCGAACCGTGCTCAAAGTTTTCCGCCAGAATGTCGCGCGCGGTGGCGCCATCCAGTTCCTCATACAGATAATCCCGAAGGGCGGTGTCGCCCGGCGATGAACTCAGCGCCCAGAGTTCTTTCGGGCCCGCGGTGTTTTTCAGAATGTGGGCGATGCGACCGGCTTTCGTGCGGAATACGGCAAGAAAGCTCGTCCCGCTGCCATCAGCGGCCGGGCCTTTCGGTATTTGCATGAACTTCCGGATGGTGACTTCCGGTACCTGGAAGTGGTCGACAAGCGCCCGTTCATCTTCGGGGCGGCAGTGCATGAGATACACCGAGTTGGCCGATTTCAGGATCGTGTCAGGGAAGTCGGTCAGGTACTGTGAGCACAACACGGTACGGATACCAAATTTACGCTGTTCACGGTCCTGCGTTTCCAGCATCGGGAAGATGAACGGCACGTCCGAAGCGTTGTGGAGTTCGTCGTAGTATTTCGACTTCACTTCCTGGTCAAGCTGATCCAGTTTTTCCATGTGCATCGGCCGGTACATCTCCGGTACCGCGGCCATCAGCTCTTTACGGTACTGCGGCAGGATGAAGTCTCCGCCGCTCACCTGGCCGGCGAAGAGGTACATGATGCCAGTACGCAACTGCCCTTCAGCACTTTTATCCCCGACGACATTATTCAGGTCGATGGCAATAATGCGGGTGGCCGGGTTAATAATGAACCGGGTCCGGCCGGCCAGCATTTTATAAGTGTTACAAGCCTGGCCGATCACGCGGGCGACATACTCTGTCAGCAGCTCCCGGGAGTTATCACGAAAGACGTTGCCGAAGCTCGCTTTGATCTCCGGGCTGTTGATGTACTCGCTCATGTCGGAGAGTTCCGGCACGGCGAGGAACTGTGCCAGTTGGGCCTCTTTCACGTAGCCGGCGCTGAACAGCATGTCGCGGACGTCATACCAGGGACAGTCGTCCCACCATTCCTCGTCATACCGGGTCCAGAGGCCGGACGCTTTTAACGCCCGGGTGATCTCCGGCGATGCGCCGTCTGAAAACTTATTGGGGCTGGTTTCATCCTTATCGCGATAGGCCATCGTAATCACCCGCTCCAGCAGGACGTCGATATCGCGGGAGTTAGGCGGCAGACCGGTGTTGGAGTCAATACACATCGCGGTCAGCATGCTTTTCATCCAGGTTAGTTCCGGGGCGATGGGGTAACGGGCACCCAGCTGGATGTCCAACATATTGCGGCAGTGATCGCTGTGATTTCGCAGTGCCCAGCCGATGGCTTCATCCTTGCGTTCCGGGGGCAGGCTGTCCCGGATAAGCTGGATTTGTCCCTGGGCGCTGTAGCCCTTATCGACAACCGCGATAAAGGGCAGTTTTTGCTGGGCGTTGCACACAATGGCATTGCTGAGCATGTTCATGATGAGCGACTTACCCGAACCGGGTTCACCGACAATCACCTCGGTGTGCTTATTCTGCTTAGCTGACGCCAGCCCCACCGGAATGATTTTGCCGTCAGGGGTCGGGAAAACAATCGAGGCATCATCGGACCAGGCTGACGCGGGCCGGCTTAACGGCAGCAGGCTGAGCGCATCTTTCAGCGGTGGATACAGGTTGTGTGGACCACCACCGGTCCGGGCCGCCAGTAACGTTGACGCCCAGGCACGGTAGGGATTACCAAACGTACTGGTCACCTCACAGACGCCCCAGCCCTGAAACGCTTTGGTCAGCAGGGTGAGGTTCAGCGTTGCCTCTTCCTTCGTTTCTCCCCAGGTTGAAGCCACTATCGTCATCACACAGACCGGATCGTGACTGTCGCGCTTCTTCAGTTCTTCCACCGCCTCCCAGATGGGGCGCAGTGGCGGGATATAAGCGGTATATGTGAGCAGGGTGCCTTTCCATGACAGACTCTTCAGTCCTCCCGGCATGACGTCCATGCGAATACGGTACGGTATGGAGCGGGGGATCCGGGCTTTCAGCTGAGCGAAGGTTAATAGCTGCTGTGGGCCCATCGCCACGGAGAGCGTGGCGTGCCACATGCCGTTAATGTTAATGAAGTTGTTTTCGGCGTCGGCATCCACGCCCATGAGCTGGTAGTTCAGCCAGGGGGCGAAGAGCGGTGAAGCGTCTTCCCGGTTACGTTTTCCGTGAGGCCTGACGCGATCGGACGCCAGTACCGGCCGGTAAGTTTCATCGGTGCCCTTTCTGTCCACCTGGCGGCGAATTTCCCGACCGAGCTGATGGACATCCATCAGGTCGATAAGCTGACCATCCCCCCCGTCAAAAAGGGCGGTTTTTATCGTGTTGAGAAAGGCGTCATGGCGAATTTTCAGCCCTGTCAGTTCGGAGAACGCGGGGACCTGGCCAAACTGCGTGCCGGGCGCTTTACTGACGAGTCCGCTGATCCGACGCATGTCGCCTTTCAGCTCCTGAGGCGAAAGGGTTTCTCGCCCCGTCCAGCAGGTCAGCCAGACGCGTTCACGGCTTACCCACGGGGAAATTTTGGCGATCTTTTCATCCAGAATGTCCGCCATGCTCACACCAGTGCGGGCAATGGAGCGGTACTGGTGTGCCAGCAGGCGCTTCAGTTCCGCATTGCCCTGGTTGGGGTCATTCTCCATCACCATCGAGATTTTGTGGCCCGTCGATTTAAAATCCGTGGCCATTGCCGTGGCCACTTTATTGATAAACCCGTCAAAACTGAATTTCTGACTGGCGGGGGCGTCCTCGTCCATTTCACAGAAGCCACCCTGTACCTCAAAAGTAGAGGCATAATGGCCGGCGTCGGTAACGGCGATAAAGGGGACCTGCATATCCGGATAGAAGTTGCGATCTGACTCCGTCAGATTGACGATGGTCCGCAGGTCGCAGTAGTCCGGCATTGCATTAGAAACCGTGTGCCGGCTGACCGAGGTGATGAAATCTTCAACCGCATTCATTAATGACATATATAGCTCCTACAGCCTGGGGAGTGTGAGAGTGTTCAGCAGGGCGTCCGCGTCCATGCCGGCAGGCAGCAGCAATGTGAGATCGCTGAACACGGTGGCCGGCAGGACCAGATGACAGCCTGCCAGTCGCTGACGGAATGCCCGCCGGTCATCCGGGTGTAAGCGTGACATCACCGCCGCAAATTCAGCCGGGCGGGACGTATCCCAGGCGCGTTCGGTTTCCCGTTTGTGGCGGCGCATCCATAGCAGCACCCGTTGCCCCTGTTTTTTCGCGTGACTGTTGCCGGCGATGGCCGCGATACAGGCGATCCGTTGCAGGTTCACGACGTCTGCGGCATGAAGCCCCGGTAACCAGCACAGGTCGCCCTGGTGTGCTGACGCCGTGTCCAGGTTGTGGCTTATCCAGCAGACTGCACAGACCGCGTCGTTCTCTGCTTCACGGAGCCGGAAAAGCCGCCGGGCGGGCCACCGGCACCGTGAGCAACATTCAGCATTTACCTGAACCGGTGAGGGCGGCGTGTCATCACCGCTGACATCCAGCCAGGCGACATCATCAACACCTTTTTGTGTCACTGAGACCTCCGGAGGGCAGCACGAAGGCTGCCCGTTGTGATGATTAGCTACCGGAACCGACGGTGACTTCGGTCAGACCCACCTGGCTCTGCGAACGGCGAACGATTTCACCCAGCCCGATGAGGAAGATCCCGACAACCCAGCCGATAATGATGCCTTTGGTGGTGATGTGCGGACTTTTCTCCTTGTTCTTCATGGCGATGATGGTCGCAAACACGATCAGTACGCCGACACCTTCGGCGAAAACCAGCGCGTCTTTTTCCACATCGCTCATCCCGCTCGCCCCCTCATCAACCATGTCGGTCAGGGTACCGTCAGCGAGGGCGCTGAGCGGGGTTAACGCCACCAGGCTTGCCATACCGGCAGTGAATTTACGTTTCATGGAATGGCGCAGCTCATGTGCAGTGATGGAAGCTTTTAAGACACGATCGAAGATTGCAGACATAACGTCTCCTTATAGGTAGTTTTGGTTTAAATGTTCCGCGAGAGCGGAGGACAGACTAGAGAGACAGACCAAGGCTGGTCTGGATAGCATCGAGCAGTGTCGGGGCGCAGATAAGAAACACCCCGGTAATGAATTTCACGGCGCCGGTTCCCACATCTTCACCGGCTGACAGACCGGTGTGGCCGTCTTTCAGTGAACGTTTGATGCGCTGTGTGCCGGACAGTGCATAGGCTATACCCAGCGTCTGGAGAAGCGTCAGCAGGGCATTGGCCGCATCGGCACCCTGACCAAAGGTGTCGGTGGAAACATACGAGACCTCATCAAAGGTGACATCAGACCAGCCGAGCTGGGCGGCCCCGGCATTGATTATCTGGGACAGCCCTATCAGCATGCCGCCGAGAATGACGACGCCGATGATTTTTCCCGTACCGTTGTGGCCCGGCACCTGGCGGGCCAGTCGGGCCTCTTTGGTCAGTGCGAACATCACCCCATAAATGCCAAGCACAACGGCCAGGGCGAAGATGAACCGGTTACCACTGGTGTGGATCGCACTGGCCAGGTTGACCAGTGCCGTCAGGGCATCAACCATGTATCCCCCTTAACGGATCACGCCTTCAGTCGTGAATACCTGGCGGTTTGCCGAATCGATCCGGATGATGTTGACTTTACCGTCAGCCAGGGTATCGCCCTCACGGACGGCCCAGGTTTTGTTTTTCCAGACGATCCACGCCGCACCGTCCTGGACTGAACTGACCTTCATGCCCGACGTCAGCAGGCGCGGGCGATGGGGGGCGGACGTTGCGGTATTGACCTTCTCCACCTCCAGTGTCGCCACCCGTGACTTCAGGATGTTGATCTCCTCCCGATACTGGCTCTGCAGCTGCTGCGCGGTGGCCGCCTGCTGCTGCAGGGTTTTCACGGTGTCGGACAGCCGCTGGATGGCTGTACGGTTGGCTTCCGCGTAGGTTTTGACACCGTTCACCATCGTGGCCACTTCCTCTTTCACGTTATCGCCGGCCGGCGGGGACAGTGTTGAGGACATTGACCGGTTGTCTGGTTGTGAGGCTGCCGGAGGAACGTTTTCAAAGCCGGCCGCCGCATTCAGCTCATCCTGTGAAGACGGGGTAGCTGTGCCAAAGAGATACCAGATGGCCAGGGTGGCGGCGATGAGAATGCCGATAAGCCAGGGACCATTCAGTCCCATAACATACTGTTTCTCCAGAATAAGATATTTCAGACTCGGTTTCTCATGCTGCACGATAGCCGATATATCTGGCTGATCATCCTTGTCTGTGGCGGGATGATTAAATTCATTCATGTTGTTTTACTCCGACGTGTTTTCAGGCTGTGACTGGGTCCGGATGCGTGACTGCGTTTGTTCCCGTAGCTGTGCGAGCGTAGGGCTGACCGGCGAAAGTGCGTTGTCGGTATGGCTGTCCTGCGGGGTGGCCGTGTTGCCGGTGGTGTTCTGACCGCGAGGCTTGATTTCATCGGCCGTGGTGACAGCAGCCATAAACTCGACATAAACGGCCTGGCCGGCATCCACCGTGACCTGAGTCGGTGAAATTTTGGCAGCGTCCGACTTCAGTACGTCAGCAGCATTGGATGCGGCGCCACCGGCTACCACGCCGGCCACCGCCTCGCCATCCGGTATCCCGGCATGGCTGGTCACCGTGCTGTAGCCGTTGGTCAGGATCTCGGTATTGGCATCCGCATAGAGGTCACCGGCTTTACCGATGCCGGCAGCAATCGACGGCAACAGGATGCGGGACATATAGTGGTGATTCACGTCAGTGGCCACATTGGCCATGAGCGTGTCGTCTTTCAGCGCATAGGCGTCAACACGGTAGTTTTTGCGGTTCCAGTACATGGTTGTCATGTGGATCACCATGCCGTCCCCGCCGAGTTGTGCCTGAGAGGCTTTCAACACCGCCCCCTTATAGGGGCCGGTATAGAGCCTGACGACCGCCGGCGAATGGTTGTTGTCGGAATCAATACCAAAATCCACTGAGCCGGGCACACGTGTATAAGCCGGGATCAGCTCGATGACCGGGGCCGTGCTTTCCCCCCCGCCAGATAAACCCCCGCCGGTTGTCCGGGGCATGATGGACGATGTCCAGTCAGCGTAAGCCGATTTGGCCTGACTGCCTTCGGCGGCAGCGCCCGGCTCGGTTGCCACGGCCAGAGAGACCTGCTGCAGATCCGGCGACTGTGCCGACGTGTCCATTGATGCGAGGAGTTTATTCAGGGCGGCCTGGTCTGACTTACTGAGGCCCTCGTCCTTTTTCTTCTCCTGCTGTTTTTCCTCGTGAGCGGGCTTCCGCTTTTTCTCTTTCGGGGGGGCTTCCACGGTATGCACCGGGGTGCTCCCGCCTACCGGGATACTGGCTATAAAACTGGAATTATCCGCCCGTGCGGCACTGGCGCCCTCCCGGTTGTATTCGTGCAGGAGCTGACGGTACTGCTCAGTTTCTGCACTCTGGTGTTTCCCCGCACTGGCAACGTTGGTCACATTGATACGGGAAGGTGTCGGCGCCGGGGCAAAGAAGTGGTTCCAGAGCAGGTAGCCCCCTCCGGCAACGCCGGCACAGACGAGGGCAGCCAGCCCGACCAGTAATGTCTTATCGCGACTTGCGTCATTTTCGTTGGCCATGCTTCACTCCAGAGTAATGTTCAGTGCCTGAGAACGCCCCATCACGGAGAACGTCACATAGGGCGTGACCGGGAGCTTAAAGAGGTGCATCCCGTCAGCGGAGGACAGCGTCTGATCAAACTCATCGACTATCTCAGCGCGCGTCCGGATAAAGAGGTCGTCGCCCAGCTGCCAGACGGTGGTATCAGGCACCTGCCCGGTCGCTTTCAGGCGGTGTGCCTCCCTCGGGGGCGTACCATCCAGGAAGGCCTGAAGCGTGTTGTCGTAAAGGCCGATTTTCGATTCCGGCGCGGCCATCGGGCGGGCGGACGGTCCCCGCTGCGGAATGCGCAGATCCAGACGGTTATCGACGGTCCACACCCGGGACTGGCTGTCGGTGTCACCGCTGGTGACTTCCACCGAAATCGGTACGGACAGGCCTTTCAGCAGGACGGTAATGCTGCCGCTCGCATAGGGCCGTTTGGCCACAATGGTGACGATGGGTGAGTCCGGGATGTAATACACATCAAAGTCCTTCGTCATCGGGTTCGTCGGCTTGCCTGTCACAGGCCAGGGGGCGCCCGTAGCATCGGTAAAACTCAGGTTGCTGGGATGGTTTACCGCTGTGCGGACCAGAGGCAGACTGGAACCCGGTGACAGATTCACCGTCTGCGCACTGATGCGGGGTACCACCGTCATCGCCGGGGAAGCCAGCGCCCGGTTGATATTCTCTTTCTGCCCCCGCAGTTGTCGGACTTCATCCGGTGTCAGGGGCGCAACCTGCTTCTGCGCGGCACTGTACAGCGGCGAAGGCGGCGGGAGTTCGTCACTGCCTGGCGTCGCCGCCGGTGCCGGGTCCGTCTGCGAACTGGCCTGTGGCGCGGCGACTGTTGATGCAGATGGCGGTGCGGCCTGAGTGGTTTCTGGCGCTTGCACCGGCGGCGCCGGTGGCTGTTCAGCGGGCTGCGGCGGTAATCCGGCTTTATTCATCAGCGCGGCATCCTGTTGGGGGCCGTCAGTGACCAGTATCGGATCGGCAGAGTTAGGTACCACGGTCTGTTGAGTCTCCACCGCCCCGACGTTGCAGCACATCACGGCGAGTAAAGAGAGTGCAAAATACTGTTTCATGCGTTCTCCGTTAATGACTGGAAGTCATGATGGTCTGCCTGACCTCCAGGCCGAGGGGCTTTTCCCGTGGATCGGTTTGCTGGATAGTCAGCTCGATGATGTAATTCGCTGCAGGCAGGCTGCGCTCCTGGCCATCGAGCTTCAGGGAGACGGGATACTGAACCCTGACGGTATAGATCCCGTTAATAATGCCCTGGCTGTGTACGACCCCCGGCGAGACGGTGGTGGACAGGTTCATGCGTTGATCGCGCACCATCTTCAGCACGTTCGAGCTCGTCAGCGCCTTGTAATAATCGGCGTATCCCTGATTGGTAAAGCGCGTCATCACCGATGTCATCTGCTGACGGTAGTGAACGAAGTCCATCGTGAAAGCCCGCTGGATGGTGTCGGCGCCGAAGCCAGCAATGTCTTCCATCGACCAGGCCGGTTTGTTCAGCGGATAAATCGGTGTGACACGGCCGCTTTCCGTGGCGAAGTAGTGATTATCCGGGTGATACACTTTCCACAGCGTCACACCGCTGAGGGAAGTGGTGAGCAGGAACGCGGTGCCCAGAATGAGGTTTGATGTCAGCAGCTTACGGGCGAAGGTCGCCCCCAGCGCCTGCTCATTCTGCAGGCGAATGGCTTCGTCGTAGACCTGTTGTTCCTGCGCTGAAAGCGAACGCGTTGTCTGAGGCACAGACGAGTCTGTGCCCCCTGTCGCGGGTGTATTCATGGCGTTTTTTTCCGTAAGAAAAGGGGACGGTCGGGGGTTAGTCGGTTAACTCATCCCAGGGGTCAATACTGGACGGGATGTAACTGTTCACTTTACTGACCACGGTGCTGCAAATTTCATCCGCATAGCCGTTCAGAATGGAAGACAGGCTGCTGAAATTTGGCATGGTAATGGACAGGGTCCTGATTTTATCCAGGCAACTCTGCAGGGAGTCAGAGACATCTGATTCCCGTTCATACCAGGCTTCGGCCGCTTTTTTTGCTGTCTGGTATCCCGTGTCACTGCCTTTCTCGGCCGCGGTGGCAGCCCGGCAGGTAGCGGCCTGCAGCGAGAGGGGTGTCAGGAAGAGGGCGCATACAACCAGGGCGCCCAGTGTTTTTTGTACTGGCATAATGGATTCCTCATGAGGGTCGGGTGCTGCGTGTTACCCCGGGCGTCCGGCTCCCGGTGCGGCCTTGTGATGATGTTCTGCCCGGGGCTGCGACTTTGGGTAGTCGGTGTCGGGACGGAAAGGTTCATCAAATCCGAGTCTGGCGTGGATAGTCCGGGGTAAGGTTTCCGGATTTTCCAGCTTACCAATCAGCTTTTTGTCCGTGCCGGCCTCCCCCGCGAAACGAAAGGCCATGGCATCCCGCGCAACGGGCTTACCTTCCACCTTGTTTAAGGCCTGTCCGTATCCCACGGTTTTGAGGCCATCAGGGGTTATCGCGTTGATAATCAGACTGGCATTGCTCTGATTTCCCGTCATGGAAGCCAGGACGTGCTGGTACTGTCCGTTAATCTGCGCAATGCCCTGCAGGTAAGGGCCATGCCCTTTGACCAGGTGCAGTGCCAGCTGTCCGTCATCCCGCCAGGCGCTGACGACCGGGGTCGTGGACTGGCTATCTTTAGCTGGAAGTTTTACCGTGGCCGGGTCGCCGGCATCGCCCGTTCCCCGCCCGTCGGGCCGTATCCACAGCAGGTTATTTTTCTGCCCAACGATCGGTGGCACGTTCTCTGCCTGCACGGTGCGCAACAGACGGGCCTGTATTTTGCTGTACTCATGGAGGTCATACGCGGAGAGTGTTTCCCCGGTAGTGGGTGTCGCCGGCGGGCGAACGCGGGGATTAACCAGCGGCGTCATGCTCCATGAATTTCTGTGCGCCGTGATCTGTTCGTATCCCTGGATTTTTCCGTCCTTCATGACGGGCTGATTGACGGTGACAGGTTTATTCCCTTCAAACTTCAGACTGACGACCTGACCTTCACTGACGCGGCTCTGATTGATGGCCTGTTCCAGCTCTTTTCCCCAGACCTCCCGGACTCCCTCGCGGGTTTCGAGATGAACGTAATAGTTCATGCTGTTCCGTTCATTGAACTGGTAATGCGCCCGGCCATGCTCCAGCAGGCGCCCCTTCACGCCGTCTTTAAAGTCCTCGGCTTTCGTCGCTAAAGGTGGTTGCCCCGCCGGTTCAGAGGCCTTAACCGGCGGTACGGCCGTACCACCGGGCGGGACCGGGGAGGGTTGTTCGCCTGCCGGTGCTGGACCGGGCGCGTTTTTGCCGGGACTGGTCTGAACGGGCGCATCCGCAGGCATCACGGGCGTGGCATTGATACTGTCGCGGACATCCGGCCTGTCAGCGGCCTGCTGTTTGATCGCCTCGTTTAACATGGCCTGCTGTACCGGATCGCGCATCTGCACATCCAGCCCGTGTGATGCAATCAGCCCGATAACTTTCGTCTGAAAGGTTTCGCTGCCGGTGATCTGGATCCTGCGACCATAATGCTGCATTGCCGTGAGCAGCGCGGCCATCACCATGTCATCCTGCTTACTGGCATCCGGGGTTTCCATTGTCATCCGGTTGCCATGATCGCGAAATGCCGGCTGACCATCGAGCTTGTACAGCACGGTGTTGCTCTGCATTTCATGCGTGATGCGCTGAAGCAGGGCATTGGTATCAATTAAGGTTGATGCGGGCGCTGTCTCCGGGGTGAAGTTACCTTCGCCCGGCGCGCGGGGCCCCCATACGATGGCATTTTCAGTTTCATCCGGCTCATTCGCAGCGGTCGTCGCGTTTTCTGCCGTGGTTTTTGCTTTTACCGGTGCCGGATTGTCATCTGCCGCCGGATCTGCAGATACCTCTGGTTCCGCAGGCGCTGAGGTCACTTTCAGAAGGCTGGCGAAGGTGGGCGCCGCTGCTGCTTCCGGTGCCGCTGCTGCTTCCGGTGCAGCTGCTGCTTCCGCAGCCATCATGGCTTCATAACTCTCCATATCTGCGCTGGTATTGTCAGGCCCTTCCTGTGATACGTTGTCATACGCGGGGACCGGCTCAGGGAAGGGCTGCGCAGGTGCCTGCTTTTCAACTGGAACTGTCATTGTTTGCGTCTCCGGGTGATACAGATGTGCAGCAAGGCCGGGTGTCTCCGCCAGTACGGTTTTCAGTGAATCCAGCCCGCGAGCTGAATGGAGATCGTTGAAATCAGACAACCCTGCTTTCATTTCCTGCTCAGTAAATGGCGGTATCACAACATGTCCGTCAGGCACACGATCGGCGGCCTGTAACGCCATAAACAGTCCCTTCATTTCCTTCAGTTTTTCTTCATCCATATAGAAACCCGGATCGCTGGGGACAAAACGGGAGGACTGAATGGCAAGGTAAAGATCGTCTTTGTTATCGTTTTTCTTCAGGTCCATATCGGCCATGAAGAAGTGCGGGCTGTCGGGGAACCGCTGTCCGAATCCTTCCGCTATCGTTCTCATATTGCCGGCATCGATGGCCATCACGACCGGGAAGCCTGTCGCTGCAGTGAGGCTTCTGGCCGTCGCATACCCTTCGGCATACAAAATGGGCTGGCCATTCACCGGCATGCCGCCGGTGATAAAAAAATTGCCGGCTTTGGGCGCTTCAGAATAGAGTTTCTTTTCCCCGTCTTCGGCGATGTACTGCAGGGACTGAAATTCACCGTCCTGGTTATAAAACGGTACTACCAGTCGGTTGTTGCGGGTGACACGTAATGCCGGATCGGCGGAAACGCCTTTACGCATCAGATAAGGATGTGAGTCTGTCGCCGGGGCCAGCTGGTCATAAAGCTGGCTGGCCGCACGGGCTTTTTCCGCATAGGCCTGCTGCCGGACACGTTCGCTATCGTCCTGCGCCTGGCGGGTTGCAGCGCGAATGTGCAGCCGTGTCAGCGGGTCCGTTTCTCCCCCCTGAGCCCGCCACCGGGAAACTTCTTTTTCCGACGAACGGTGATAATTCACAAAAATGCCGGCGGGATGGCCGTCAGTGAACCCTTTATAGGCACCGCCCCCTTCCCGGTGTGATTTACCTTTTTTATCCTCTTCGACTTTGGCCCGGTGCCATTTCCCGTCCATGACGGGGAGGCCTTCCAGGATGAAACCGGCTTCCTTTAACCTGTCAGCAAACTCCACCCGGGGGTCGGCGTCACCCGTTGCCCGCGCGGAAGTATCAGGGAGCCATAACCGGATGCCTGCTAAGGCGGTGCCTTCCCGTGCATACCAGAGCTTATCGTCCGGTGACCAGCTGATATTGGGTTTGCCGTCACTGGCGAGGCCGCCTGCGGCGACGGCTTCATCTTTTTCTTCATGGGGTACTGCGAGCCACAAACGTCGGTCTGCGACCTGAGCATGCTGAGCCATACACGATACCTGCTGAATTATTCATAGAAGCGGCGATACCACCAGGGACGACCGGCCTTCCGGCTTCCCCGCACCATGTGTAGAAGACGTTGCAGCAACACCGGCCACGACCAGCCGAAATGCGCGATAACGCCGAAGAACGTCAGTACGCCCGTGCAGATCCACAACGTCATGAAGGTCGGGAACTTGCACCAGACGAGATAGATCAGGAACATCCCGACCGGGACACCGTAAACGGTCAGCGGCCGGCTGGATTCACGCCAGCGGTTTTCCACGCTTCTCATACGCAGGCCTCCATTTCCCGAAGTTCTGCAGGCGATACAACGGAGAGCATTTCATCGCGGCCAATGATGCCCTCCCGGAGCAGCGTGAAGGCTTTATCAGCGATGCGGCCTTTCTTCTCCCGCACTTTCCGGTTCAGCAGGTGGCCCCATTCGGTATAAGGCACCTGAGCCATTTCGTTTCGCAGAGGCTGGTCGAATACCAGGTATTCGCGTACCGCCTGACGTTTGCCGTCTGTGGTTCTGAGCAGACGCTGGACGATGATGTACTGCATCGTGCCCATCACATCGCGTGCCGTCGCCTCCCGGATTTCAATCGGGATACCGGCTAACAGACGGGGGATCGTTTCGCCAACGGAATCCGTGTGGAGGGTGCTCAGGCACAGGTGACCTAACAGTGCGCTCAGCACGGCGGCCAGAATGGTCTCGGTGTCGCGCATTTCCCCGACGCCGATAATGGACGGTGCCCGGCGAAGCGCCGCCCTGATGGCTTCAGCGAAGGTGGCAACATCCCGGCCGAGCTCCAGCTGTGTCGCCGGCAGCACATCGCCTTTACGGCCGATAATGTACTCCACCGGATCCTCAGCGGTGGTGATTTTGCGGTCAGGGAAGAGGTTCGCACAGTAACGGTAAATGGCGGCCAGCAGGGTGCTTTTCCCTGACCCGGTTTCACCGCAGACCAGACCAAGGCCTTTATGGGGCAGCAGTGCTTCAAACAGGTCCGGCTCGATCCCCATCGCTTCCAGCTCAGGAATGGCTGTCGGGATGACGCGCTGTGTCATGGCACAGGTGGTCAGCATGTTGGCTGCGGTTGCCTGCACAACATTGCAGCGAAAGCGCAGGCGTTCACCGCGATCGAGGCCATAGCGTTTATTCTGATCCCCATCGAGCTGTATGGCCCGGTCCTGGGGGGTTCCTCCCCGGACCTTAGCGCGAAGTTCCGGGTCAAATAATCCGTCAATAATGTCCGAGAGGATATTGTCCGGTAACGAGAAGGGCGTCACCGGTACCATCCGGCCATAGCGTTCGATGACGATGGGGTTGCTGCCCTGAACGTGAATGTCGCTGACGGCATTTTTGGCTGCCCATACCAGAAAGGCTTTGTAACTTTGCACATTAACCGCACCACCGAAATCAAACATTTCAAGATCGGAGGTGGAGGGATCAGAAGGTTTGGTGGGATTCATGGTGTGACTCCGTGTTGATGACCGGTTTCCAGTGACCTTTATTTGGATTGAACTCGGCATGCCTGCGCAGATTGCGGACGCGATCGCCTGTGACCAGTTTTTTATGGCCGCCGCTGACGCTCTGTTGTTGCTCGGTAATTTCCGGGCGAGAGATATAGCCTTCCCGCAACAGGCGTGAGTAGAGCAACATGCCCCGGTAATCCCGGGTCAGGCGGTTAAAGTTGGCCTCCAGCGTGTGATCGGCACCGTCACGTCCGTCCTGCCAGCCTTTCTCCACCGCTTCCTGCCAGATTTTCTGTTCATCACTGTTTTTGGGGATGACGCCACCTTCCTGGGCAGAGGGGGATGTCGTGCTCAACCCGGCCAGTAACCAGCGGCGCCAGGACGGCGGGTTACTGACAAAGCGTTCCGGCAGAATGATTTGGTACACGCGGCTTGCGGTGCGGATCTGATCGTCGGTGATATGCGCCACATCCTGCGCTTCGTCGATCACAGGCGGTAACCAGCCTTCCTGACTGACGAGCGTTCTGAAGTCATACAGGGCATTCAGCGCGCTTTCCCGGGCCTTCAGCGCGTTAACCAGCTCAAATGCACGTTGCGCTTTCCCGCCCCGGAATCCGATGGTGTGACCTGCTGATCGGATGACGGCGGCCCGGGCGTCAGTGATGTCACTCTCACTGTCATTGCTGATGTCCAGGTAGTGTTCCATACCCTGTGGGATTGACGGCTCGCTGTCGTCTGCCATCGCATATCCGGCGACACACAGACAGAGCAGCGCGATAGCGGTATGTTTCATCGGCGGCCCCCCGGCGTTGCTTTCACCGGCATAAACTCGACCTGCAGCAGGCCCGGATACTGGTGCAGCGTGGCACGCCAGCTGATTTGCGATTCGACAAGGCGCAGCAGATTCTGGAACGTCATATCGCGGACATGAATGTTCAGCGGTAACGGCAGGTGGACGCCGCTGTAGTTAAACTGAAGACCGAGCTGTCTGGCCAACTGGGCCAGCAGTTCGATCGCATCGCCGTCCCAGTCGAGTGAGAGGCGCGTGCTGTTAGCGTATATCGTGTCTGCCGGTAGCGGTGTGCGGATATTGATGACCTTCTCGTCCCAGAGCTGGTATTGCTGAGCTCGCACTACCGAGACGTTCTGTGACGTTTTTTCCGGCGGAACGTACGGCGCCGTAATGACGGATTTCGGTTGCTGGCAGCCGGCCAGCATGAACGAAGCCACTACCGTGGCCAGAAGCTTTTCTATCATGGGGAACCTCAGTCTGTGCGGTTTAACTGGCACGGTGCTGCCTGGCGTACAGGCGTTCGTAGATGGAGCGGATTTCTGCGGCGTAGTTCTGACGTTTTAGTTCCTGTTTCGGGTCATCTGAGAAACCGGCGTTATAGGAGCCGAGACAACGCCAGGTGTTACCACATTTTTTCAGGTGTTTTGCAAGCACCCAGGCGCCGGCCTGAACACATAAGCACGGGTCTTTTAACAGATCGTCAGCAGAAGAAATGACACCCATCGATACCAGCGCCCGGACGTTCGCCGTATTGATTTGCATGAGGCAATAATCAGAGCTGAGCAGCCTGCCGGCTTTATCGTAGTTACGGCCGACAGCGTCAGGGCGGAGGCTGCTTTCCCAGATTGCGATGGATTCAACGACGAGCGGGTTCTGGTTGTACTTCGATGCGGCATAGTTAAAACAGTAGGCCTGCGCCTGGGGCAGAAAAAGCAGGGAGCAAAGAAAAATTGCCGGCAGTTTCATGGACCCCTCCCGTTACTGATGGCTGAAGAGACGAGGTCGGGGGCTGTATGAGGTTATCGTGATTCGTGACTGTCCCCATTCAACCGTCGCGTAGAGCGACTTCGCCGAGACCAGATTATTGAGTACGCGCGGCCACTGATCGTTAAGAGACAGGTTCACCCGTTGCCGGCGCACTTTTTCCAGACCCGGGGACCAGTTGACTGACCAGCCGACAGGAATGATGCGTTGTGCGGCATCCTGAACGGTAATGTTCCGGGCGTAACCAGCGCGTTGCGGGAATGATAAAGGTCCCGGGCGCCCGTTGTAGGAAACATGGCTCAGTACCGGCAGTTGAACGTTTTGCGATACCGGAAGGGACGGGCTTCGGTAAGGTTCGATCACTCCTGGTCTGACAGGCGTTGAAGGTGGTAACGGTTTAATCAGTGCAGTAGGGGATACCGGTCGGGCCGGATTCGGTCCTGTCTGGTGAAGGCCGGTCTGGGCCTGGCTGATAGTCTGAGCGCTGTCTGCGATTAGACCATCGATGTATATGCTGGCAGGGGCGTCAGTGCTGGCTGAGTGTGAGACACAGCCAGCCAGAACTGCGGGGATAAGCAGCCCTGGAAGTAGATGTTTCATAATGATGGCTCCGACGAAACGGGGGTATTAGACCGAAACACTTAACTTGATAGAAAACAAAGTAATATACATAGATACGTCAGGAAAGGTGCTAGACGGAAACTTAGATAAGGTCAGGAATCATCCGACTTTATTATCGCTTCAATAAATTCATTCTTTGCATTTTCTCCATAATGATCAATTAAAAATTGGAAAAAACGAGCTGTAGAGACTTTCTTCTTGGTACTGTAAGAAATCTCAATAGTCATTTGATCTATTCTATCTTTACGTTCAGCACCAATGTAAATGACATTATCTGATGTACGGTTTTTCCTTTTTTCAGGCGGCGCATTAATTGCCATTATTTCTCCTCTTGCTTTTGCCGGAAGGCATATAAAAGTGATTAAGCAAAGCCCACTCTTCAGTGGGCTTTAATCAATACTTTATAATTACGCTAGATACTTCGTTTACCGTATCAGTGTTGCCCGTTCCACGTCTGCTTTCACAGAGGTAACCTTCTCAAGCGACAGATCGTCCCGCTTGATACGTCGCATTTTTGCGTAGGGGTCTAAATAGGAACTCTGTATCAATTCGATTTTACACATTGTTAAAGAGCAATTTAAAAAAACCAACATTGTTGCGTATACAAAAAAGTGATGGGCAAGCCACGGTGTAATAGCTACTGACTTACATCCCTTTTTGAACTTCGAGCTCACCCCTTCCCAGGCGCTGTTTTATAGCCACAGCAACAAACCAACCCCAGGTTGTGCATATGTGTAACTCTAACGCATATGTTATAGAACCATCTGCACATGTCAACCTGTGGTTGAGTTATACGGCAAATTCACAACCTCAGGTTAAAACCTTTAGGAGTAAAGTTATCGGAAAAGATTGTTTTTACTGATAAAATGCCTCTGCCTTATACCTGTAGTTACTTTATGCGTGACGCTCCAAACAAGAGGTGAAAAGTGATGAATAACAACACAAACTGGGTCGGAGATCTGGTTGCAAAAGTTCTAACGAGTGGTGGCGTACCGGAGAAGAAACATTCAATGCATGTGGGGCATGTCCTTGAGATGTCTTCTACTGCGGCCACTAAAAAATTGGCAGGAGGAAGTGAATGGCGAGTTCAGCAGTTGCTTGAAGTTGTGCATTCCGTTGGTATGAGGCTGGATGATTTTTTTCGACTTTACTATCAGGAACAATCTAATAAGGATGTTGAAGTTCATGAGGCAGTTTGGAGCGATGGGGAATTGAATGAGCCCTGTAAGATCTATATTTCTGAAAACCCATCGGAACCGACAAATTACTCTGCATTAAAAATAAATGATGTGTGGCATGTTGTTAAAACGAGCAGTATCCGTGATGATGTGCTATTTGAATCAAAAATGAATATTGATTTAATCGAAATTATTCCAAAAAAAATAGACAAAGAAAAGCATAGAATTGCTGTGCTTGATGACGATAAAAATATCGTCCAGAGCCTATCATCTCTTCTTGAAGGGGATAGATACACAATAAAGGAATTCTATAGTATAGATGAATTAGATGATGCTATCGAACAAACCCCGTTCGATGCATACATATTAGATTGGATTGTAGATAATAAAACCGTTTTCAATACAATTAAAAAAATCAGATCATCAGGAAATAAGCATGCGATGGTTATGGTTTTAACAGGACAGTTATCCGGGGCAGTTGATAGCGAGATCTCAAGAGCTATTAACGAACTTGATATTATTGGCCCCTATGAAAAGCCTATAAAATCTTTCGTTATAAAATCAAATGTAGATAAGTTTTTTCCAAACAAATAGCCATGAACAGATGCTTATTAGAATATACAGGTAGTCTTCTGTTGAATGGGAGATACATCGTGTCTCCCTATGGAGTGAATAAAAAAAAGCCTGTTGGTGATCTTGCACCATTGGCATATAAAACAGTATATAACAATGCATTAAACAAGGTTGAGGTTGATTATAAAAAAATAAAAAAAGTCACCATAATTAATGGATTAGGGGTAACCCTTGGAGATTCAATCATTGGAATCTCTGCTCTGCATGCAATTAAATCTATAAATCCGGATATTCATATAACATTGATTAGGCCGGAGCATTGCCAGGACTATGTCGAACAAATTTATCACATGGCATCAGGCATTATTGATAAGTTATTATACTTACCTTTTGACATCGCTAAAATCAACCATACAGACGTTAATATAGATATGGGAAATCAGCTTTATTGGGAAGATTTTGATAGCATCGAGATGCATGATTTTTTTCTAACTAATCTTGGAATCAACCCCAAAAGCATTAATGATAACATCAAAAATAACTCCTGGCTTTTAAACACAGATGTACCAGATTTTGATCTGGGGGAGTATATACTGTTTTGTCCTAACGCGAGTACAAAGATAAGAAGCATCCCCTCACGATTTCATGTTGAAATTGTTGAAGAATTGAGCCACGAGTTCGGCGTTAAAGTATTAGGTTTCAATGACGTAGATCACCCTAATTTCTTTAATATAAGCAACATATCCAGTGATACGTTATCTTTCGCAGGAATCATAAAACATGCATGTTTTTTGTATACCTGCGATTCTTCTGCGCTTCATTTAGGAGCAGGCTTTAATATACCCACAAGGTGTATATTTACCACCGTCAAACCTGAGTTGCGTAGTCTTTACTATACTAAATGTGAATCAATTTATATCGGAAATAACCATACCGCAGGTGTTCATTGCAGCGAAGATGATTATATGCTGGAAGTATTAAATAAAGAATTTGAGGAATTTTATGCATAAGTTTCAACTTTCATTTTTCGCCACGATTTTGTTTGTGACCTCTCAAACAATGGCTGCGACTGAAGATATAAATATTGACGGAATGATTAGCCATAAAAACAATGACATTGGATACACACTCACATTCAATGACTTTATTAAAATGCCAATGGCACACATAAAGACAATGACACCGTGGACGAAACCAAAAACTAAAGTAGATTTTGAGGGTGTTAGAGTTAAAGACATATTAAAGTTAGTCGGTGCTCAAGGGAGAACATTAAGAATGAGCGCACTAAATGATTACTCAATTGATATCCCTGTCTCAGATGTTGAAAATTACAACATCATTTTTGCTTACAAAATGAATGGTAAAAAACTTAAAGTAAGAAATTTTGGTCCTTACTTCGTTATATACCCACTCGATGAGCACGCTAGTGAGATAAACAACCCATTGTATTTATCAAGATTCATTTGGCAGGTTAACAAAATTACGGTGCTAAAATGAAAAAGAAATTCCTTATTCTTTTGTCTGGAATGGCAGTTACATTAACTTTTGTTGTATCGACAATAGTTAGATACGATTCTATGTTGTCTGACAAGTCTTTTTATGCCATAAGCGGCACTCAGGAAAACTATGCATGGGCTATTGCAAAGTTTTCAATCCAATTGTCTGAGTTTTACTCTCTTGTTAAGAGCGAAGACAAAGATATGGATAAAATCCGATTAAAGCTAGATATCCTTTATTCCCGAATTCATGTTATTAGAGCAAGGAGCGAATCGACTGAACCTTTATATAATCAAGAAGGGTATAAGCAGATCATAGATTCTATTTATTACAAAATAAAAGCGGTAGACACGTATATAAACACCCCCAACCCAAACATTGTAAAAGTTATTGAGTTAGTTAATAAAATTGAGCCAGACTCAAAATCATTGAACAACTTAGCAGACCATGCCGAGGTCAATCAAAGAACAAAAGCCCTTGAGGACTTTAAAGAAAAAAGGCAAAGCCTTATTATTTTACTGGCAATCGTAACAGTTTTAATCTTTGCTATGTTTATCATAGTAGCTTTTCAGCTATATAAAACCAATAAATTATTAGAAGCTGAAAAAGCTGCATTTAATAATAAAAATGCTTTTTTGGGTGCATTAGGCCATGAATTAAAAACGTCTCTACAGGCAATCACATCTTCAATTGAAATAATATCCTTAAAAAACTCAGGATTGGATTCAAAACATATTGAAAGACTGGAGAATGCCGCGAAGAGGATGGAAAACCAGATGAAAGACCTGGCAGAGTTCGCTAAGGTTGACAATGGAAATATAGTGGTAAACAACATATCATTCAATCTTGCCAAACTTATAAAAGATACAGTTAGCGAATGTGAATCAATTTCCAATAAACATTCTATTGATATTAGAATAGGCAATATTAGCGATAGTCATATAATAAGCGACCCTTTCAGGATTGCACAGATCACAGAAAACTTAGTAACTAATGCCATAAAGTACACCGACAAAGGTCACATAACTATAAATGCTTTTTTAGAAGGTGATAGAACACTTGTCATAGAGGTTGAAGATACAGGAAGAGGCATCCCAAAGGATAAACTAAAATCGATATTCCTCCCTTTCATACGAGTAGCTGATGGAGTAAAAGTCCCCGGATTTGGTATGGGGCTTGCCATTGTTATGGGGGTTGTCAAAACAATGAATGGACGTATAAGTGTCAAAAGTGAGTTAGGGCTTGGAAGTCTATTCAGAATAACGCTGCCTGTAAAAAAATCGACTAAAGAAGAATTGGCTATTTCCGATGTTATTCGAAATGAAGGTTTTACGGCTAACGACCTCAGCATATTGATAATTGATGATGATGAGTTGGTTTGTGAGTCGCTCGCATCAATTTTACAGGGTATATTTCAAGTAGAATATACCTCATCTCCGGAAAGGGCGCTGGAGAAGTTGCGACGTAAACCATACGATCTTGTGCTTAGTGACCTGCAGATGCCAATCATGACCGGCGACGAGCTTTATATGGCAGTAAAAAAAAGCTCAGGTCCCAACACACAAACACCCTTTATTTTCATCAGCGCTTACTCCAGCGAGAGTCCAGTCGATGGGGTTGAGCTTCTTACAAAACCAGTCAGGCTTAACGATATACGCAAAAGTATCGAGAAAATATATTCAGATAGATAGATCGGACACAAAATCAAGGCCAGCATTGTATCCGTAAATGATTTTCCTGGGGGCAGTTTAGTGTAAGGCAACGATCCTAACCGCCCCCATAAAGAATGGCGGATGGTCATTCCTTTCAGCGACAATTATTACTTTTCCGGGTTGTGATAACATCTCCATGTCATTTTTAACAGGCTATTGCCGATGAAGAAAAAAAACAGCACCCCCACTCCCCACGATGCCACATTCAGGCAGTTCCTGACGCAACCGGATATTGCCCGGGAGTTCATGGAAATTCACCTGCCTGCAGAGCTGCGCACCGTCTGCGATCTCAGCACGCTCAAACTGGAATCCGGCTCGTTCGTTGAGGATGATCTCCGCCAGTATTTCAGTGACGTGCTCTACAGCCTGAAAACGACAACTGGGGAAGGCTATGTCCATGTACTCATTGAACACCAGTCGTCTCCGGATAAGCATATGGCCTTTCGTCTAATCCGGTATGCGGTAGCCGCGATGCAGCGTCATCTTGATTCCGGCCATAAAAAGTTGCCACTGGTGATACCGGTGCTGTTCTATACGGGGAAACGCACCCCGTATCCTTACTCCACCCGGTGGCTGGATGAGTTTGACGATCCGGCGCTGGCAGGCAAACTTTACAGCAGCGCTTTCCCTCTTGTAGACGTTACGGTCATCCCGGATGATGAAATCGCCGGACATCGCAGTATGGCTGCCCTGACCTTACTGCAGAAACACATTCATCAGCGGGACCTGGCTGAACTGGTTGATCGACTGGCCCCCATTTTACTGGCCGGATATCTCTCTTCATCACAGGTAATATCGCTGGTACACTATATTGTACAGGCAGGCGAAACAGCTGACGCCGAAGCCTTTGTACGCGAACTGGCACAGCGTGTGCCGCAACACGGAGACGCACTTATGACCATCGCACAACAGCTTGAACAAAAAGGTATCGAGAAGGGCAGAGCTGAAGGTCTGCAGCTCGGTGAACAGCGCGGTATTGAAAAAGGTCGTTCAGAAGGTGAGCGTCAGGCCACTCTGAAAATAGCCCGTACCATGCTGCAGAACGGTATCGACCGTAGCACCGTCATGAAAATGACTGGTCTGACGGAAGACGAACTGGCGCAGATCCGCCACTAATCACGTTTCCTGGCACTCCCTGTCTGGCCATCAGCGTACGCTTGTGGGGACAGGGAGAAATTCCCTTCAGATCCGCCTGCGACAGCACAGTCAAATACCCTGACATCCCCTCAGATGCTCTGTCGTCTTAATGCTGCACCGAAGCGGTTTTATGGCTTATAACTGCTGTCGTCATTATTACGGACATCGTCGTAATAACGTTCGTCATATTGCTGACGAAGTGCCTCCCGTTCACTGTCCGTATACCGGCCTTTCAGCTGGTTAAACTTCTCCCGCGTATAGTCGTATTGTTCCCGGTCACTCGGCACGATGATACTGTCACGATGATGCAGGTTGTGCGCAGCCACCGCATCGCCGGCAGCATATGCGAAACAGCCATCCCGGCTGAATTCGACACGCTCGCCTGATTTCCAGGCCACCATGTCAACGGCAATGCGCGTGTTGAGGTCACCGTCATCATACGGATTAATGACTTCAACGCGGTCTCCCCGATCAATGATGGCATCCTGCCCCTGGCGGGAATAGACAACCGCGCCGTCACGATGCAGGCGGGCCTCGTAACCATCTGCTTTGAGCAACGAAGTGTCATCTGCAGGTGCACAGTAAATAATATTTTCAGAGGCCTGCGGTGTCCGGTTTTTACGATTCTGTCGGTAAGACCAGCCACGCAACTGACTGAGCGCAGCCTGATCGCCGTGAAGCGCCTGTTGTTCGGTCCAGGCACGGTAGGTCAGCGGCCGCATCATGCCCTCGTCATACAACTTCTGGCGTTCTGCCTTCAGTGCAATACGCAGCGCTGCCATCGACTTCTCACGTTCAAACTCCACGATGTGGTACATGAGCTTACGCATATGCGCGTCTTTCTCGTTATCCCGGATATGGGTCTTCTGTTCTTTAAATGCAGCGGACACAGCCCGGAATCGTTCAGCGGCGTGAAGGTCAGGTTTTTTCCAGGCGTTGCGGTACTTCCCGTAGCGTTCGCGCAAATCGATACGGGCGTCAGCGCGTGCCTGCCGGCGCTTCGCACGGGCACCACGATCGCGGACATGCAGTTTGTCACTGTAAGGCGTCTGAACACTTTGCTTAACCATTTCCGCAGAACGTGGGGAGGGAACAAAGGTTCCCAGCGCAGGCTCAAGACGGGAAAGCGTCATACTAGGGTGAACCCGCGATGATTTAACGGCCAGTTTCTCATCGCCACACACATCACGCACGATCAATCCTTTGCCGGAAGTCTCTAACATTAAACCAGCATCATTCATGACCTGATGCAGTTTTTCCCATGACGCGTTCTTCTCTCGGAACATGGCATTAACAGGTTTACGAACATGCTGGACTGCAAAATGATGAAGAGACTCTTTATCAGAAAAGTGTTCAAGCTGTCGCGCTGAACGTGGTGCATTGCGGTACCCTTTTCTGGCCCGCACAATGTTGTTGTCAGCATCACGAACCCAGCTTCCGTTATCCACTTTAAATCCGTGCTTCAGTTCCAGTTCGCGGCAGGTACGCTGAAGTTTATCCGCGTCATTCCAGACATTAGCCGCACGATAAGAAACCGGGTGGACGCGGTTAGCCGCAACATGAACATGCAGATTATCCGTATCACGGTGAATCCCCGCAACATACTGGTTTTCTTCCATACCCAGGCGCTTGAGTGAGTATTTCACACTATCAAAAACCTGATCGTCAGAAGGATTTTCATCTTCCTGCCAGCTCAAAATATAGTGATAAACCGCATCCTTTACGTGCAGGTTCTGCATAGCAATGCTATTCATCTCCATTGCGGCTGTTTCAACCGACATCAGGTTATGCTGACAGATAACACCGTCAACAGAACAGCGGACGTCTCCTTCCGGACTCATGTCAGTTATCTGCTCGGTGATCGTTCCTTCGCTACGGTTCATGTAATCAACAAGGCGATCAAAAATGGCCTGGCGGGAACGTGACGGTCGCTGGAAACGCTGGTCTTCTTTCAGTTCGTCTTTTAACGGGACATCATCACGCACAGAAACGTACGCGACCAGCTGAACAAAGCTGGACTTCTTGTCGCGACGTTTGGGTGGAATGATGGCGTTCATGTCTAGTCGTTCTTTTGCTCTATCCTGAAAATGGCTGCCTTGATGGCCTGCAGTATCTCTGCGTACTCCTTACTGCCGACCCCGTTCCCTTCTTTAAAGAGGTGCTTCTGTAAACCGCCAAGACGTGAAAGCTCGTTAATGAGTTTGTGATCTGTCTGCGGGGCAATCTTCCTTCCTAACGCAGCCCTAAGCATAAATGCACCAATGCTGAGACCTGCATCCTCCGCCTTTTGACGTATCTCATCCCGCTCTTCCGGAAGACATCTTACCGGCGGAAGAGTGGCTGTTCTGTTACGTCGCTCACTCTTACTCATGACGCTAAATCTTCCTTTCGGTCCTACAGTTAGCACGGTATGGGGTGTCGGGGCTTCGCCCTGACCAGGAGTTTTGGATTGCTGCCACCGTGGTGGCGGTAATACAAAACATATCCTGTCCCGCTTTTGAACTTCGCAAATGAGTTTAGCAAATTTGCAACCTGTATGCCAGATGACAAAGGGAGTACGCTGCGCTAGTTCAGGTATATTGATATTCATGCAAGGCACATCATCGCCTGTGTTTCACAGAGAACGGGATAGGCTACGCTTCCTCTAACGCTAAGGGATTATGATTTCCGGAGCTGGTTATCCAAATTTTTACGCAGAAAATTCTGCTCTGCTTGTAATGATTTTTTCGGTAGATACAATGAAAAATTTTCCGGTGGAGGATTCCAGAATGGTTGCCAAAAAATCGAAGCTGTACAGCACAACAGACATCGAATCTATTCGAGGTCAGCTGGCTGAACTCCCAGATGTGACGCAAGAAAGATTACAGAAACGAGATGTACTTGATTCCCTGAAAAGTGATATTGAGACGCTGATTAAAAACAAGGGATACACACTCAGCGAAATCCTTGAGCACCTTAAAAACTTTGGTTTTCATGACGTGACGCTTAAAGATTTAAAAGAGATTACTGAAGGAAAAAGAACACGTCAGAGAAAGCGGGTCTCTTCATCTACTGATGATAAAACGCCAGTCCAGGCGTGAAATTCCCCCTGCTGAAAGTTAAAAAAAACGGCGCTTCCATGAGCGCCGTTCGTTACTTTACATACTGTATCCCATGTAATATTCAAGCCAGAAACAGAAGTGTCGCCACTCCGGTCCGTTCATCGGTGGTACTCTCATTCGCTTACCCTTTGCAAGATCCTCGGCAAGCTGTAGAATGGATAATGACATAAGCAAACCTCACATTTTCTTTTGTCAACCTGCCGGATTGTTCTCGCAATCCGGCTCCCTTTTTTTCTCTGCTTTTTAAACCCCCTTTAGTGTTCCAGCTTTTTACCAGTCCCAGTGCTGAAGCTCCTCCACGATGGGTGCATCAGCCTGGAAATGAACCCAGTCATATCCTTCACATTCCAGCACTCTAAGATTTGATATGCAGCCATCACTTACTCCAAAATTTTTCAGACGCTCCTCCCATTCATCGGGCAGAGCACACAACCGAAATAACCAACCGTGAGCAGTACTGCTTATCCAGAACTCTCCGGATTCTTTCCAGTTTTTCCAGAGAAACTCAGGGATAATCTCTGAATCTTGATGGCTGACGTGGCCTGTACAGATCACCGCTACCTTTACTGTTTCAATACCGGTTAATACCATTTCTTAATCTCCTTCCGGGGGAGTTTCTCCCCCGCTCCCGTCGATAATCAGTGCTAATTTATTGGTCTGATATAAGGCATAAAACCGTTGATAAAATCGCGGGAGAACGTGAAATCTCGCCAGATAAGATCACCACTGTTGTCACGCAGTTCAAGTTGAATGGCGTCAATAGAGTAGAAGTTAATTTTCAGATTAGGCAGGAGGCCAAGAGGGTATGCCTGAGACGCTACGGCGTTAATTTTCCGTGCATCAGAGTCAGGTAATTTTGCAGTATCATTGAGTTCCATTTTTTTTACCTCGTCGCCAGTCGGGGCGCTACCGCGAAAGGCTCAACTGCCTTTCGATGTAATAATTATACGTCTAATGAGCCATTTTATCAACTCATTAGACGTATTTTTTAATTTAATTTTGTTCAAATATGAACATTTAATGATGTCAGATATCTAACATAATGGCTTGAATTTGGCCTTGTTGTAGGTGATCCGGTAGTCTTTGCACTTCCCGTTCTGCCGCAGGAACTCCAGCGAGACAACGTTAGCAGCGGCAAAATTGATGCACATAATGCTTTCCAGCGCCTCGAACAGGTCGGCCCCATTGGCAAGCGGAAACCACAGATCGTTGTCGCTACCGCTTAATTTTTCATGCAGACAGAAATGCACAGCACGCACGCCGTCAAATTCCGTAACCAGCACCGTATTGCTGGCGCGAATATCAGTTAGTGTTAACATTTTTCCCCCTGTCAGTATTGGCCCCCTCGCGGGGGCCGCCGTTTCAGTCAATCGCGCGGTAAATCAAACCGGCTTCGGCGTGCTGGTCGGCATATAATTTGAGCTTTTCCTGCTGGGTGATCAGCATGTCGCAGATGTGCTGATAGCCTTCATCATGTGCGTGCCAGATCATGTGGTTCAGGGTGAACAGGGTCAGCACGATACCGGTAGCTTCTGCGGACAATTCCCCTTCGAACCAGTTACCGCTAACCGATACCGTGAAGCGCTCTGCGCTCAGTGGGTACATGAAGCCGCTACCGCAAGACAGTTCGACGAACTCCCAGGAACCGCCTTGATAATCGGCGCAGAGAGAACGTGCGAGGTTGTAGACACCGGCCTCACCTGTGAGATACCAGGCGCCGAACAGGCGTGGCAGAAAGGCCATGCGGCGGTTATTGGGGATAATGCGTGCAGTGATGGCGGGTTGATTCAGTTCAGTAGACATTTTCTGTACTCCTGCGCCAGTCGGGGCGCTACCGTCGAAAGACCGGATTGCCTTTCGATGTGATTATTATACGTCTAATGAGCCATATCAATCAAGCAAAAAATTCCCGCCTGCCTGAATATTTTCAGGCGGGAGAACTCTTTCCCCTATCCATTTTTGGGGGCAGGATCACGCCTGCCCCCTTCTGATTCACATGATTACTATGACTTTGTTTCAGCGTTAAAGTGTACGGCTGCGATCCTGACCAACGGGATCACCGCGCTTTCCTCATCGAGCACACGAAAATTTATCGCTTCCCCCAGGTGCATCAGGTTAGCGATAAAATCAACGATGATTTCGGAAACCGGGTGTCCGTCGCAGTCCTGCTCATTCAGGCGCGCAAACAGCGCCAGCGCCTTAGCGGCCTTGATTGCCCGCTCTTCGTTTTCTTCGTCCATACTGCCGAAACACCATTGCCCCTTTTCAATCAGGGCCAGCGTGTCGTAATAGGCTTCATTCTGGGACATGTTTTTTCCTCCTGCGCCAGTCGGGGCGCTACCGTGAAAGTTCGCTGCGTTACTGCGTGAATTAGCCGTTAATCACCTTCGTGATGCACTCCAGCGCCTCAGACTCCTGCGGATAAAGTCTGCGTGCAGCTCCTTCACCAGACTGGATTTCTTCCAGCCGGATAAACTGCGCCGCCAGCGCCACGACTTTTTGCAGCGCCTCGGCATTGACCTCTATTTTTCGATCGCGGGCGGCATCTTCGCGCACCTGCTTTGCCAGGCTCCAGACGGTATCTTTTCCGACGCCATAACGGCTGTGTGAACTGCATTCCGCGATTTCTGCCAGAACGGCTTCGGCCTCATCGTCAGTGAGGTTCATATCACTGGTGCAGTCATGGACATCTTCAGCAGTCCAGATCAGCAGGCTGATCCGCTGCTGTGGATCAAAACTATCGAGAAGCCTTGCGCAAATTTCATTTACGTTACCGTGCATTGTAAAACTCCTGCGCCAGACGGGGCGCTGCCGCGAAAGACCGGATGCCTTTCGATGTGATTATTGTACGTCTAATGAGCCATATTAATCAAGCGATTTTTCACGCTCATAGCTGCTACAGGCAACGCTGTAGCCGTTTGCATCCAGTTCTGAAGGCCAGTCGTCACGCCCGCAACCTGACAGCAGGCAGGCGCTGAGGTGCCCAGGGCGATAGTCGAGATGCTGGCATGAGGCGCAAAGGTCATCATCTGAGATTGAGCGGCCTGAACAGATAGGCGGCGCTCCATCAGTGGGAATTTCTCGAATATGCAGCGTTGTCACTTTTTTTTACTCCTGCGCCAGTCGGGGCGCTGCCGGTTAGGGATGCAGGGGGCTGTCGCCCCCTGCGGCGGTTCAGTCCTTACCCTTATCCTTCATGACGTTAATCAGCCCGGTAATGGCTGTAATGAGGGCGGCCACGGCCGTGATAATCTGAGGGAGGTTATGGAGGATTTCAGAAGAGGTCATAATGCACCTGTAAGGCTGTTTAGGAAGGTACTGATTTGAATCAGTAAAAACATTATACGTCTAATGAGCCATGTATGCAAGCAAAAAAACGCCCCTTGTAGGGGCGCTGTGATTATTTTACATACTGCCAGACATGCGGCGGGATCTTATCCCAGATGCGTCCCGATGCCAGCTCTGCGCGGCGATGGTCGGCGGCAGCCTCAAAAGCCGCGGTGTCCTCCGGCGGCACCTGTCCACGATCCCGCATGGATTCGTACATTTTTTCCAGTGTGTCCGGGTTACGACTGCGCCGAAAACGGAGAAGGTAAAAACGCCTCCGCGCCTGATAAACTGTTTCCGCCATGTATCTGCGTCCTGAGCGCCTTGTTATTTCGCATAGTATTCACGTTTTGGTTGAATAAGTCTTCGACTATACGCCCCTTGCGGGGCGTAGCAGGCGGTCAGCCCCAGGTGCTGTAAAAATGGCTTTCGTTAGGATCGGTCTTATAAGCCTGTTCGTACTCGTCAATGCTGACAGACGGATGCTCATGGTTTTCACAGATGCGACGGGTCACGGGTTCGCCTTTAAAGTCGTTCAATACCGGCTTTAACTCGCCAGACATTGCACTGTCTGCTTTCACCTGCTGCGCAGCGATGCGGCGCAGTACGGCGGTTTTCTTACCGCGCAGGGCGATCACCTGATAAAAACAGGTATTTGTCTGCTCATAACCCCAGCTGGAAACAAAAACATCACCAAGAGAAACGGAGCCGTTACGGAACTGAAGGGATTGAATAGCCATGTTTATTACTCCTGCGCCAGTCGGGGCGCTACCGCGAAAAGCCTCATTGCCTTTCGATGTGATTATTATACGTCTAATGAGCCGTATTGATCAAGCAATAAATACATGCCCGGCATGATTTTCTCCGGCCGGGGAATACTTCCTTTCCCTGTTTATATTTCAGGCCGCAAATGCGGCCTGCCGTCTGCATTACACGCGAGGGGGTAACATTCCGGGATAGTGACTGGCAACCAGATTATTGATCTTCTCAACCAGCTCCGGGCGTTTAAACGTAATGTGGGCGCTGCCCTTTTTGTAATATCGCACGCTGAAGTAATCACACTCGAACACCTTACCGTTGAACTGGTTTTCACTGAAAAAGGCATCCAGTTTGGCACCGTCAGAAACGCGGTAATCAGGCACGTTACGCCCGTCCAGCACGTAGAACGGCCGCGCCAGATCGTCAATTTTGGTGTGCCCGTCTGAGCTGAAGCGCACCCAACCACTGCGCCAGACATCGAGCAACGGCGCGATGATGATACGCTTGCCAAACATGCAGGGGTTATTGGTTTTATAATCCCACGACAGGGATTTAAAGATATCAATCAGCCCTTGCGTGAAGGTATCAGCCTTGCTTGCGTTCAGGTGCCGGAACGTACTCATAACGTTATCCAGCGTTATCGGCGGCATTTCTTTGCCTGCCACCTGCCGATCCCATTCCTGACGTTGCTTGTTGCTCATCAGCGTATACATACCGGTTTCCGTCATCAGCCGATCCCAGATTTTTCCGTCGATAACGCGGGAAATAGCCGTTTCGGCCTGATCTGGCGTGGTGTCGCTCCATTTGATGGCGCTCTCTACGGCTTTGTCGTAGTCATAGAGGTACTGGCAGCCTCCGGCCTGCTGCATCAGATCGCGCGCTTTTCGCAGCTTGTCTATGCCGTCGAGATAGACGCGGATACCTTCATCCCGCAACGAGATGATGCGCTCAATAGCAATGGACGGGATCACTTCACCGCCATGCTGGCAGTACATCAGATCGACTGACGGGAGAGTATTTTTAGATGACATTTCAGACTCCTGCGCCATGCGGGGCGCTACCGTAAGGGTTGAACAGGGCTGGTAATGCCAGCCCTTCAATGATTATTTGCAGCTCTGGAGCAGTTTACTGACCTGCGCGGCCAGCGCATACGTGGATGAATATGGACCACTTAAACGGCGGTTAGGGATTTCGTTGAGGGCATACAGGCACGCCTTCAGCAGCGCATCTTTCTGCGTGTCCAGTTCAGCTTTAAGCTGGGAAGGGGTCAGTGCTTTACTCATAATTTTTTACTCCTGCGCCAGTCGGGGCGCTACCGCGAAAAGCCTCATTGCCTTTCGATGTGATTATTATACGTCTAATGAGCCATATAAAGCAAGCATTATATGATTACTTTTCTTTGTTTTTCCCTTGACGCCTGTCCCTGTAAATATTGCTTTTAGATCCAGATGGCGGCACTTTGCCGGCATGGTGCAGAGGTCCAGGCATCAGACACTCGCGATAGCCTGAACCCGCTGCGGGAACGGTGGAGCCACCAGGGAATGACGGCAACTGACCTGAAATGAACAGGAAGGAAACGCTCTGCGGATATCTAAAGTAGGCTCACTGGCAAATACCAGGCCGAAATCAAATCAGAATGGGGCTGAATGCGCGCCTGGACACGTCAAAGCGATTAATGCGAGAAGGTTGCAGCTTTTTTAAAGAAGCACTCAGAGAGGCGTACAGCGCGTTTCAGAGCAATACAGGTTTAATGCCCGTATAGCCCCTGCAGGAGGCGGCCACCTTCTCAGTTTTCAGCCCCGGCCAGATAGCGGCTCAGCCCCTCACTGGATTCCAGTACCGATGTTCGGTACTGCGGTTCGCAGTTGCACAAGCCCTTCAGCTTCTCTTCAGGAAGCACATTTTCGCGCCGGTGTTTTGCGCTGCTATTTCCAGATCGGCGGTAAGCCGGCATCGATGCAAAGGATGCACCAGACGGAATACGCGATGTCGCTTTCTCCGTTCACCCAGCGGCGCACCGTTCTGCCGTTAACGCCAACATGTCGCGCAAGCCCCTCCTGACTCAGGTTGAGCACATTTTCCAGCAAATAGCGGAGTTCATCCCCCGTAGGCGGGGTCCATTTGTCAGCGGGACGGAAACAGCTTTCGCGGATTGCGCCCACGTTCAGTGGCACGGTATATTTATTGCCCATAGCAAGCCTCCAGAGCCGGCCGCACCACTGTGCGGCCGCGGTTGTCAAATCAGACCATGTTCAGCAAAAGAGAAAATATCGCAGCCGCCCACAATCAGGTGATCGAGGACTTTGACGTCAACCATCCCCAGCACCTGCGCCAGACGCTCGGTGATCAGCTTGTCAGCCTGACTGGGTTCAGTGAAAGCGGAAGGATGGTTATGCGCCAGTACCACGGCGGCGGCATTATGATGCAGGGCGCGTTGCAGGACGATACGCGGATGAACGGTGACACTGTTGATAGTTCCCTGAAACAGTTCTTCAAAGGCGATCACGCCATTCTGACTGTTGAGAAAGAACGCGCAGAATGATTCGCGTGGTTCTGCAGCAAGACGAAACCGCAGCAAGGAACGCGCGGCGTCTGCACCGGTAATAAAATCCGTGGTGGTAATTTTGCTGGCAATAATGGCATCCGCCTGGCGGATAATGTTGAGTTCTTCTGCTGAAAATTTCATATATTTCCCTCGGTAGGGGACCTGAGCACCTTGCCCGGCCACAAATATATATTAGGACATTTTGTCCTATATGTAAATACAGTATTTTATAAAAAAACCAGAATTAACGGGCTTTTATCAGGTCGGCAGCTGATCTTGTTTCACTTTTTCAACCAGCTGCAGTGACGGATGCTCACCGGCCAGCAGTAACAGGAAGTTGAATTCCCCGGTTTTGAGCTTCACGCCACGCTGTGCGGCCTTCTCTTTGGTCTGCCATGACGCCGGCTTATAGCCAAACAGAGCTGCAATTTCTGCGTGTTTCAGCCCCAGCGCCAGACGCAGGCGGCGAACGTCTTCGGCCGTGGCAGGCTCTTTAACCATATCATCCGGGCTGAATGTCCTGTTCAGGCGGTAATCAGGATGCACGCCGGCGATCAGCATCAGCATGTTATATTCGCCCGGCCGAAGACTGGTCTTGTTGTACTGACTGAGGTCGTCGCTGATGGCTTCCTTACGCTGCCAGGCGCGCAGTTCATACCCCATGACGGCCCCTAATGCGGTTTCAGTCATGCCCATTTTTCCCCGGAGCATCTTCACCGTTTCCGGCTGCGGAACGACGCTAACCATCTTAATCATCACCCTTCTCCCAGAAGTCAGAATTCAGAAATATTTTCACCTGGCGCGTGCGGGGATAGTCCTGGAGTTTCAGTCCCTCTCGCGTGTCAGACAGGTACTGTGTTTCCTGCTGCACCTTATTGATTTTGCCATTCCATTTGCGGACCAGCGCCCGGTAACTCCCGTTCTCCAGCTGATAAACTTCAAACGTATACTTGCTCGAACCGCTCCAGCCTTCGTTGTAGTAGACCTGTTTCATAGGATCTGCCTCATCGATATGCCCCGTAAACATGACATCCCGGCCACAGTGACTGAACCAGTAACCGCGGGGCTTAGCCGGTTGCCGGTCGCTTATTTCCCGCCTGGATAGCGTGCAGAAAGGCCATGAGCGCAGGTGACTTCCTGAACTCAGGTTAATCTGGCATGACGTGTGGTGCAGGGAGCTGCGCTGCTGCCGCAGGCAATGGTCACTGATGATCACCGGTACAGCACGGGAAACGAACAGGGGGAATGATTGCATGGTTTTACTCCTTCGCCAGGCGGGGCGCTACCGAAAAATGAGCCTTAACAATACGGCGAATGAGCCATATAATCAAGTTAAATTGCCGGCGGCAGAGTGTCTGCCGCTGCTGCAGGCACACCGCTGATCAGCACCACATTTTCCACATTAGAGCTGTCAGCGATGGCGCGGAAGTTCACCTTAGTCATCATCCGGGAACAGATGCTGGACGTTCTTACGGGTTTCTTCCAGATTCTTATCCTCCGGTGCCGCCGGTTCGGGAGTCACGGCAGGGCTGTTTTCCGGCCTTGATCCGCCTGTCGGCGGTAACGTATTACTGGCGCCGCCGGTGGCCTGCAGAAACGCCTCAAACAGACGCGCCATCTCTCCTGTATCCTGCTGCGGCAGCGTACTGCTGATGATCCGCTGAATATCCTGCATCGAGGTGCCTTCCGTCAGAAATTCAGCGATCAGGAACGGCAGGCGTTCGTCCTGTTTCATCAGCGCGGCACCACAGAGCATCATGGCGCGCATCGCGCGGCCGCGCTCTTTCTGAGGCAGTTTCTCAAGAAATCCGTCGGCTACCCGGTCCGCCGCATTGCGATCCGGATAGATATAAAACGAGCACTTACGGTTATCAGTCATACTCAGCCCTTCATTGCCACCATGCCCAATACCAGATCGAACTGCGGGTTATCGCTGACGAAGAAGCGATCGTCACTCACCCCCGTGGCCTGCTTCACTGCGCTGGCGACCAGGCTGGCGCCGCCCCCGACAACCATGACGTGTGTGAAGCCGGCAAAGCGGCCAACTGAATCGGTGACGCGGTGCGTCAGGGCTTTTTCACGCTCGTGCAGCACCTTCATTACCTGGGCCCGCTGGTCAGCGTTCTGAAGATAACGGGAAAGAAAACTATCGTCATTTCGCGCCTGGATCAGACGGTCGGCAAAATATGAACTGGTACGGGTACTCACGCTGGTATCCAGTGCGTGTTTTACGGCCTCGGTGATGATGGATACGCCGGTTTTAGGATCGCAATGCGTCTTGGTGAACCCGGACATTTTGCTGCGAACGTGCGCGATATCCAGCGTCGTTCCACCGATATCGACAATCAGCAGGGAGTCCAGATCGTCCAGATCCTTCAGCACACTGAAGCCTGCAGGGACCGACTCTGGCAGCACACTGACTTTACGCACGGTAAAGCTCTCATGCCCCTGAACGGTCACCGCGCGTTTCACGTTCGCTTTTTTCCGCTCGATTTTGGCCATATCAGGCTGATCGTTCTCATCCAGATACTCGCCCAGCGGCAGCGTCACAACAATGTCAACCGGTTGCGGTTCAATGCCGGACTGCATCAGCGCGTGGTGGATAGCGACTACATTCACATCACTGTACTGATAGCGGGTTTCCGTGGTGCGCACGGCATCAGGGCTCAGCTGGTCAAAGCTGTACTTTTCCCCGTCAATTTCATAGTTGGCGGAAGCCGGCCCCGTTGAATCAGTCAGCAGCGTCATGGACCATTCTGGTTTAAAGCTGTTCGGACTGATCAACGTTTTCACTTCACCGTCTGCCACCCATGCCAGTTTGATATTGGTGGAACCGTCGTCAACAAAAATACGCATTTCAAACCTCACATTATTTAGAAAAAAACCGTATCCATCAGGAAAAATACAACATTCAAATGGATTATTACGTATCCGGGTTTGCGTGTAAAGACAAAAAGACGCACTAATGTAGAAAAATACAGAAAAATAACGAACAAAAACCAACAAACGAGGGCCAGACCGTCCTGCAAACGGCCTGATAAAGAAACATTAAGGATTAATTTAGATTTATATGGAAATATAAGGATGGAATGAGGATTATTCCGGAAGTGTTAAATGACTGTCAGGAAGGCTGAATCGGACGCCATACTGACGCCCGACATCGAGCGCAAACACGCGCGTGTAGGTTTCAGTGGTTTCCAGCCGGGAATGCCCGGCGTAGGCCTGCACAACTTTCAGAGGAACCCCATGCTGGATCAGGTGCATACAGAAGCTGTGCCGGAACGTGTGGCAGGTGATGGGGATACTAAAAGTGACAGAGTCACGTTTTGCGAGATCCAGCGCTTTCCTGATCCAGTTACGCGGCGTGTTATCACTCTGCACCGGCCAGAGCAGCTGCTGTTTGCCAATACGCAGGGTGGTCAGAAACTCACGCACCTTTCTGACATATTGAGGATCGGTCAGAGGAACAATACGGAACACCGCCTCATCCTTCCCGGGTCTCCCACGCCCGCGCTGACGCTGTTTAAGCGTCTTCAGCCGGACAAACGGCCGGGAACCGTCAAGCTGAAAGCTGGCGCCGGTCAGCGCCAGCGCCTCATTAATGCGTGCGCCCGTGTTCCAGAGGGTGTCGAAAAGGACCTGCTGGCGCAGGTCAGGCACATATCGCAGAAATAACGACACCTCCGGGGCCAGCAGGTATTTGGGTAAATCAGCCTGGCTGGCCATCTCCCGCAGCGCCAGTGCATCGGCATAATCGAAGTAGACGTATGCCACGCGCCCGGTCTCGATGGCGTCGCTACGTGAATTCTGAGGAATTTGCAGGGGAAAAGTGTTCAATTTTTTAAAATCCGGTAATCAGCCGGCAGGAGGCTGAATTTTAGAGTTTTTTTTGCCGAAACCGGCTCATAGTAACCTGTAACTGAAGCCGGCACCGCGACTATTATCGTAAATCAGCTGGCCAGACTGACCAGCATCTTCACTGTACACCTTCATACGCCGGCCGTTAGTCAGCGAATCCATTTTCCGCCGTGCGTTGTTGTCGTCATAACGTACGGGCAGGCACGCACCTTTACTCGCGCTCTCACTTTCGACTCGGAACACCCGCACCCTGACAGCCTTCTTCCGCGCCTGGTCAGGATCTTCACCACTGACCACACCCGTCAGTTTCTGAAGCGTATCTGCCGGACTGCTGTACTCAGCCTGGCTGAGATAGCGGCCGTTCGGGGTTAACCAGAAATCCTGGCTGTCACTGACACGGTAGGTTTCACCGTGGCTGGCGATGCCTGATACGTTACAGAAGCGCCCATAATCGGTGGGTTGTCCGGGTAGCATACAGCAGCACCGGCAGAGCGGTGACGTATCCTTTTAGTTTCATATAATCTCCTGTTGAGGATGAACCATTTCAGCCGGCGGCCGGGATCCCGGATACGGGATAAAAGAGCCGATAACAGGGATGGACTTATTCATTACTGAGCCTCAGCACTTCGTGCTTCAGCTGCCGCAGCAGCCTGTCCTTGCTCATGGTCTTCATTGTTGGCCATTCCGCTTTCAGCGTGAGTGCAGCGGTGGCAAGCTGTATCGTCCGGGGCACAGCCTCACCGTCCTCATATTTTACCAGGCTGGTACGGCTGATGCCGAGCTCTGCCGCGGCGCGTTCCTGGGTCCAGTTCAGGCCCCGTCGCCAAAGGATCAAGTCAAATCCGGTCAATTCGCCGCACTCCCATGCTCTGTCCGGGTGGATTAGTTGGCTATATTCCGGCTTTATTTACAGCCTTACAATGTTCATATTTGAACATTTTAAGGAATTTTAAAACAATAAATTCGCCGTATACACAACAGGAGACGCGATGGTTCTCAACGATTACGATGGACATCAGGAAGAATTTGAGGCGGTTAAACAGGCGCTGAAGGGCAAAATGGACTCGTCGTCTTTTTCACGCGCACTTCCTGTCTGATATCACGGCCCGTCAGAAACCCGGCGCCCAGCAGCAGCACAAACAGCATGCCTGGCGTCTTCATGTTGCTTCTTCCTGTCCCTTTTCACCTGCCCTGTATAACCCTGCCGGGCTTCACACATCAGACCGGCTGATAATTTCCCCCCCCTTATCTTTTCACCCTGCGACTTTTGCGCCCGCAACCACCGGAAAATACCTTTTCGCCGGCGCCGCGATTGCGGAAAAAACGTAAATACCGGAAAAAGCGAAATCAACAGGGAGAGGAAGGCAGGGGAACGGTCGCGTGGCTGCCGGCGCGGGCACCATATCTTGTGCCGTTTCCAGCTGACGGAGCCACTACATATAGCGGGTAATGACTCCAACTTACTGATAGTGTTTTATGTTCAGATAATGCCCGATGACTTTGTCATGCAGCTCCACCGATTTTGAGAACGACAGTGACTTCCTGCCCAGCCTTGACAGATGCTGCCTCAGATTCAGGTTATGCCGCTCAATGCGCTGCGTATATCGCTTGCTGATAACGTGCAGTTCTCCCTTCAGGCGGGATTCATAAAGCGGCCAGCCATCCGTCATCCATACCACGACCTCAAAGGCCGACAGCAGGCCCAGAAGACGCTCCAGCGTGGACAACGTGCGTTCACCGAATACGTGCGCCACAACCGTCCTCCGTATCCTGTCATACGCGTAAAACAACCAGCGCTGGCGTGATTTAGCGCCGACATAACCCCACTGTTCGTCCATTTCCGCGCAGACAATGACGTCACTGCCCGGTTGTATGCGTGAGGTTACCGACTGCGGTCTGAGTTTTTTAAGTGACGTAAAATCGTGTTGAGGCCAACGCCCATAATGCGGGCGGTTGCCCGGCATCCAACGCCATTCATGGCCATATCAATGATTTTCTGGTGCGTACCGGGCTGAGAGGTGGTGTAAGTGAACTGTAGTTGCCATGTTTTACGGCAGTGAGAGCAGAGATAGCGCTGATGTCCGGCAGTGCTTTTGCCGTTACGCACCACCCCGTCAGTAGCTGAGCAGGAAGGACATCTGATGGAGATGGAAGCCACGGGAGCACCTCAAAAACACCATCGTACACTAAATCAGTAAGTTGGCACCATTACCTGGCAGGCGATCTGGATTATCGTCACGCTGTTAAATATACTGTATGCATAACCAGCAAAATTAGAGTGTCAGGAGGAAAGATGAAGCTACAGCTTTTCAGCACCGGGAAAGAACACCCGCCACAGGCCCATCCATTGTTTGCCGATCTGGCCAGCTGCGGTTTTCCCAGCCCTGCCGCTGACTATGTCGAGTCCGATCTGGATCTCCATGATTACTGCATACGGCATCCGAGCGCGACGTACTACCTGCGTGCCAGCGGAGACAGCATGGCGGACGGTAGTCTGTACAATGGCGATCTGCTGGTTGTGGACAGTGCTGAAAAGCCGCGGCACGGCGATATCGTTGTCGCCAGCGTACAGGGGGAGTTTACGGTTAAACGGCTTCTGCTGACGCCTCGACTGACGCTGCAGCCCATGAATGCCTCCTGGTCGCCGATTTATCCTGACCCCGACGAGCTGGATATCTTTGGCGTCGTCACGCATATCATCCACCGCCCGAGGGAGATGTACTGATGTTTGCCCTGGCCGATGTGAACAGCTTCTATGCCAGCTGTGAACGTGTTTTCCGACCGGATTTGAAAGGAAAGCCGATAGTCGTCCTGAGCAACAACGACGGGAACGTAATCGCTCGCAGTGCCGAGGCGAAGCCCTGGATCAAAATGGGAACTCCGTGGTTTCAGATAAAAAACGAAAGGTACCCGGAAAAAATATATTCGTTTTCAAGTAACTATGAACTTTACGCCTCGATGTCGGCGCGCGTGATGAACTGCCTGGAGGAACTGGCCCCCAGAGTGGAACAGTATTCCATTGATGAGATGTTCCTCGATTTGACCGGCGTGGAGCACTGTATGGAGCTTGAGGACTTCGGCCGGCAGCTGCGTCAGCACGTGTATGACTGTACCCACCTGACCATTGGCGTGGGCGCCGGACCAACGAAGACCCTTGCAAAATCAGCCCAGTGGGCCTCAAAAGAGTGGAAACAGTTTCGTGGCGTACTTGCTCTGACCAGGGGAAATCCGCAGAGAACGCGGAAACTGCTTTCACTGCAGCCGGTTGAAGAAATCTGGGGGGTGGGTAACCGTATTGCACGCAAGCTGAATGTGCTGGGCATTAAGACCGCGCTCGATCTCGCCCTGACGAACCCGGCCTTCATCCGCAAAAATTTTTCTGTGGTCCTTGAGCGAACGGTACGTGAATTGAACGGGGAAAGCTGCCTTTCGCTTGAGGAAGCCCCTCCGACGAAACAGCAAATTGTCTGCAGCCGCAGTTTTAGCGTGAAGATCACGGAGTACGAGTCACTCCGTCAGGCTATCTGTCAGCACGCAGAGCGGGCCTCTGAAAAGCTGCGTAAAGAGCACCAGTATTGCCGGCATATTTCCGTTTTCATCAAAACGTCTCCGTTCGCCGTTAAAGAGCCTTACTACGGCAACGTGGCTACGGAAAAACTTCTTACACCCACTCAGGACACCAGGGACATCATTGCAGCCGCCACAACGGCTCTGGAGCGTATCTGGAGGGATGGACACCGGTATGCCAAAGCCGGAGTTATGCTGAATGACTTCACCGGCTCCGGCGTTTCGCAGCTGCAGCTGTTCGACGAACGCCCGCCACGCCCTCACAGTGCTGAGCTGATGAGGGTTCTGGACGGGATCAACAACTCAGGGCTGGGTAAAGTATGGTTTGCCGGTAGAGGAATTGTGCCATCCTGGCAAATGAAACGCGATATGCTCTCCCCTGCGTACACCACTCGCTGGAGAGATATCCCCGTTGCGAGGATCGGTTAAATTTTGCCTTTCAGAGAGAGCCAGCAGTGCTCGCCGCAGCCGAACGACAGGGCGAAGCCCGCGAGTGAGCGAGGAAGCACCAGGGGAGCTGAAGCCTTTTAAAACACCTTACGCACTTAAGTTCTATAGATTCCATAATGAGTTATCCACATATCCTTTGAGTAGATCCAATAATTTACCCTTAGTTATCCAAATAGATCCAAACTGATCCCTTTAGCGGCAAAACCTTTGTTTACGGGCTTCGTAGCGATTTCAGGTGTGTCGTAGTGGGAGAAAGGTGTTCTGAAGCGGGAAAAAGGTGTGTCAAAACGGGGTAAGGGTGGGTAGAATCGGGAAGAAAGGTGTGTCGAAACGGGAAAGAGTTAATATTTAGGCACATATCGATCATACGCTATAAATGGATATAACTATATGAATGAGAATGTTTATATCGGCGAGGTTATAGGTCCAGATTGTGAAAGTGTTAACAATAAACTCACCGTCACAAGTAAGGCCACAGTTCAGCCTGTAGCCCTGATGAGATTAAATGTTTTTGTTCCTTCAAGCAGGCCTGCAAAGGGCACTAGAACATCAATCGATGCGACCTCTGTTCTCAAGGATTTGGAATTCTCAAGGCGGGAGGGTTACGACGATATTCGTATAACCGGTGAACGGTTGAGTATGGCCATCGACTTCAAGGTATGGGTCGGTATCATAGAAGCTTTCAGTAAGTACGGTTTAAAAACCAACAGCATTAAGCTTACTTTTCATGAGTTTGCTGGAATGTGCCGCTTTGAGTCTAAGAGATTCGATTCCCGTCTTAGAAAAAGTATTTCAGAAGCTTTGACCAGGATACGTGGCAAGACCATTACCTTTACCCGTAGCGACTCAGAGGGCCTTCAAAAAGTTTCCGTAACAGGTTTGCTTAAGACAGGTGAACTGGATTTTGCAAACGACCAGGTGGAACTTGAAGCTGATCAGCGACTATGGGAACTCTACCAAACTGATTACACTGTTCTGCTACGACATAAGCCGATAAATGCTTTAACCCGAAAGGAAGCAGCTCAGGCCCTGTATACTTTCATCGAAAGTCTGCCTACGAACCCAGTCCCCATATCTTTCAAACGAATACGAGACAGGCTCTCATTGCTCTCTCCGGTAAAGGAACAGAACCGTATCATTAAACTGGCCCTCAAGCAGTTGCAGGATATTGGGTACCTTGACCACAGCATCACCAAAAAAGGTAAAGAGACTTTCATTCTGATCCACCGTCGCTCAGCAAATCTGAAACCAGGAACAGCTGTATAAGGTGTGTTGAAACGGGAGCTCTCTTCTTAAACATTTTGATAGGTGTGTTGTAAGGGGAAGCCTCGCCTTAAACGTCTTAATAGGTGTGTTGTAGCGGGATGAGAACCTGTTAAATGTGTGTTTTTATCTGTATATACTTACGCACCTTCCCACTTCAACACACCTTTTTGGATAGAAGTGAAAAGCAATCCCGCTTCTCCGTAAGCGTACAGCGTGAACCGTCTGGTCATAATCTGAAGCATACGACAAAGTGGTGTCCACCAAATAAGTAGTGGGAACCAAAGTGTCAGATATGCAGAAAAATATGACTCCCGGCAGGCGTAAAGGCTGCCCTAATTATTCTCCTGAGTTTAAACAGCAACTCGTTGCTGCCTCCTGCGAACCCGGGATATCCATCTCAAAACTGGCGTTTGAAAATGGCATTAATGCCAATCTGCTCTTTAAATGGCGCCAGCAGTGGCGCGAGGGAAAGCTGCTATTACCTTCCTCTGAGAGGCCTCAGTTACTTCCTGTGACTCTCGATGCCACCGCCGTACAACCAGAACCGCCCGCTGAGGACTCAGAGCTCAGCATCAGCTGTGAGGTAACGTTCCGGCACGGGACACTCCGCCTCAACGGCACTGTCAGCGAAAAGCTTCTGACTCTGCTGATACAGGAACTGAAGCGATGATCCCGCTACCAACAGGCACCAAAATCTGGCTGGTTGCCGGTATTACCGATATGAGAAACGGCTTCAACGGGCTGGCTGCAAAAGTGCAGACGGCGCTGAAAGACGAACCGATGTCCGGCCATGTCTTCATCTTCCGGGGCCGCAGCGGCAGTCAGGTTAAACTTCTGTGGTCCACCGGCGACGGGCTGTGCCTGCTGACCAAACGGCTGGAGCGCGGGCGCTTCGCCTGGCCGTCAGCTCGCGATGGCAAAGTGTTCCTGACCCCGGCGCAGCTGGCAATGCTGCTGGAAGGCATCGACTGGCGACAGCCGAAGCGGTTGCTGACCTCCCTGACCATGCTGTAGGCTTCTTTATCCTGGTTGTCGCAGAATAAGCCTGGTAAAATGCTGGCTTATGAATGACATCTCTTCTGACGACATCCTTCTGCTGAAACAGCGCCTTGCCGAACAGGAAGCGCTGAACCGTGCCCTGCTGGAAAAGCTGGCAGACCGGGAGCGCGAAATAGACCATCTGCAGGCGCAGCTGGATAAACTTCGCCGGATGAACTTCGGCAGCCGTTCTGAAAAAGTCTCCCGCCGTATCGCACAAATGGAAGCCGATCTGAACCGGCTTCAGAAAGAGAGCGATACGCTGACCGGTCGGGTGGATGACCCGGCAGTACAGCGCACTCTGCGTCAGACCCGCACCCGCAAACCGTTCCCCGAATCACTCCCCCGCGATGAAAAACGCCTGCGGCCAGCGGGTTCCTGCTGCCCGGAGTGTGGTGGTGCGCTGAGTTACCTGGGTGAGGATGCCGCTGAACAGCTGGAGCTGATGCGCAGCGCCTTCCGGGTGATCCGGACTGTACGGGAAAAACATGCCTGCACAAAATGTGATGCCATCGTGCAGGCCCCCGCGCCTTCGCGCCCCATTGAGCGGGGTATCGCCGGACCGGGGCTGATGGCCCGCGTGCTGACCTCAAAGTATGCAGAGCACACACCGCTGTATCGTCAGTCTGAAATATACGGTCGCCAGGGCGTGGAACTGAGCCGTTCACTGCTGTCGGGCTGGGTGGATGCATGCTGCCGGCTGCTGTCCCCGCTGGAGGAGGCGCTTCAGGACTATGTCCTGACTGACGGTAAACTCCATGCCGATGATACCCCGGTCCAGGTGCTGTTGCCGGGCAATAAGAAGACGAAGACCGGGCGGTTGTGGACGTATGTTCGTGATGACCGCAACGCCGGGTCAGCGCTGGCACCGGCGGTGTGGTTCGCCTACAGCCCCGACAGAAAAGGCATCCATCCGCAGACCCATCTTGCGGGGTTCAGCGGTGTGCTACAGGCGGATGCGTACGCCGGGTTCAACGAGCTGTACCGCGATGGCCGGATAACGGAAGCCGCCTGCTGGGCTCACGCCCGCCGTAAAATCCACGATGTGCACGTTCGCACGCCGTCAGCCCTGACGGAGGAAGCCCTGAAGTGTATCGGCGAACTGTATGCCGTGGAGGCGGAAATAAGAGGAATGCTGGCGGAACAACGGCTTGCTGAACGTCAGCGGAAAACGAAACCGCTGCTTAGTACCCTGGAAAGCTGGTTGCGTGAAAAAATGAAAACTCTGTCGCGACACTCGGAGCTGGCAAAGGCGTTCACGTACACCCTGAACCAGTGGCCGGCCCTGACGTACTATGCAGAAAACGGCTGGGCCGAAGCCGATAATAACATCGCTGAAAATGCGCTGCGGATGGTCAGTCTGGGTCGTAAAAACTGGTTGTTCTTCGGCTCAGACCACGGTGGTGAGCGGGGAGCGTTGCTGTACAGTCTGATCGGGACGTGCAAACTGAACGGCGTGGATCCAGAAAGCTACCTTCGCCATGTCCTTGACGTCATAGCTGACTGGCCGGTCAACCGGGTCAGCGAGCTGCTACCCTGGCGCATCACACTGCCAACTGAATAACACATCCCCGTCAATACGGTTCTCGCTGTACGCTTACGCTTCTCCCCACCTTTTACCAAATTTGTCTCACCAACTCCCCACTTCGACACACCGAAGATTCAAAGGCTTCCCACTACACCCCACTTTTTGCTTCACGCGGTCATAACTGGTTGATACTACCCTCCCTAAAGGTAGCCTGGAGTTGAAAGCCGCATTATGCGGTTCTATGGGGATTTCGGATAAAGGCACCACTTTGCTATCTTGTTATCTTGTTATCTTGTTATCTTGTTATCTTGTTATCTTGTTATCCTAACATCTTACCAATTTGTTAAGGTATAAAGGTAATTCAATTATAATTCATGTAGTTATTAACTTAATAAGATGTTAACTTAATAAAGGTATTGCAATATTGCCGCCTGTTTGGCAATATTAAGTTGTTAACTTAACAACTTAATATGAGGCTGTGATGATAATAGTATTGGGTAGTCAAAAGGGTGGGGTTGGTAAAAGTACACTGGCGGTATCTATAGCTGCGTATCTGATGTCACTGGGCAATCGAGTGATCATTGTCGACGCAGATGACCAGAAATCTGTATTGACCTGGTACAACAATCGTCCTGAAGATCTTCCCCATATTCCGGTTACTGGCGCAACAGGCAACATCAAAGCCATGCTAAAGGAACACGAGAAATCTTATGACTTTGTCATCGCAGACTGTGCTGGCCGCGACAGTGCAGAAATGCGTAGTGGGTTGATGGCCGCTGACGTATTCATTTCTCCGTTGCGGCCTTCTCAGATGGACCTGGATGTAGTGCCTCATACATGCTCTGTTTTTACAGCAGCAAAAGATTTTAATGAGGACGTCCGGGGATATCTCGTTTTAAACATGACGCCCACGAACATGTTTGTCAATGAAGCAAATCAGGCAGCTGACGTACTCAAGGATTATCCTGAAATGCGGCTGGCTAACTCCCGAGTTTGTGATCGAAAAGCGCATCGAGATGCTTGGGCAGAATCAATGACAATATTTGAAACGCAAAATGACAAAGCACAACAAGAAATCGAATCGTTAGTTAAAGAGGTTATTCTGTGAGAAATAGAGCAAATACTCCATCTCGTGATGAGGCAGCGTTTATTAACGGTGGTACTGCTGGTATTGATAATACCAAAGTGACTTCAGAGAGACCATTGGCTGTAAGTAAAGCAAAACCAGTGAGCATTTCCTTTTTTGAAGAAAACTTAAAAGACATTGATGATCTTATAACGGGTGAAATGATTTCAGGTAAAAGCAGAGTGAATCGTTCTGACGTAGTCAGGGCAGCGGTAGAGGCACTAAAAAGTTTATCAAAAACAGAGATATCCAGATTAATCGCAGAAGCAAAACAACGATAATATCTTGTTATCTTGTTATCTTGTTATCTTGTTATCTTGTTATCTTGTTCAGGGTGGTAATACCTTTTATATCGAGGCAATAACTGCGCGATAGTGAAAATTTGGGGGTGGCCTCAGTCCTATACATAAGGGGATATACATGAATTCAAATACTACAATTGCCTTATATTTTTCGCTTGCATTACTATTTACGTTGCTATCAGTGGCTGGTAGCAACCATGATTTAGCAGGAGTTGTATCTCAATTATTCTTTATTTTCATGGCTGCATTTTATTTCTTTAGGGCAATGAGGGCCTTTCTGAACATCATTAATGTGATTGATAGCTGTAGAAGGTGAGGCAGGATAAGCCCCCCATTAAGCTTGGACTGTTTCCCACACAAGAACTACTTTAGGTCGAAACCTGGGGTATACCCATAGTTGACCTATGTAGATTGGTCTGGGGTTAACTTTTTTATCAACGCAACAGCTTCAGCTTCCGGCATGGCGAACTGCACACGATGGCGCGCTGCGACATCGAGCGCAAACACCTTCGTATAGACCTCCGTCGAGCTAATCGATTTGTGGCCCATCAGGCTCTGCAGCACTTTCAGCGGAATACCGGCGTACAGCATGTGCATCGCGTAGGAGTGACGGAACGTATGGGGGGTCACCGGTACTGAGAACGTCACCCCGTCGGCCGCTGCGGCCTCCACCGCTTCGCTAAGCCAGGTGCGGACGGTACGGTCTGTGATCTCCCAGATACGCGCCTTCTCAATTCTGCCGGTGTGCTTGTTTCGTCTTTCCAGCGGAATTTTCAGGGTGGCCACCATCATCTGTAGCTGGCTGACGTAGTGGTGATCGGAAAGCGGAACAAGACGATGGACCTGACTGCCTGCGGGAGCACGACCTGCCGTCCTGGCCGCTTTCTCGGCGCGCTGCTTGAGCGTGGCCAGCTGCACGAACGGATACGGCGGCGTCAGTGAAAAATCCCCCCGGGTCAGCGCGAGCGCTTCATTAATGCGCGCGCCGGTGTTCCACAGCGTCGCCAGCAGCATCTTGCGGTGAAGATCCGGCACGTAATGGAGCAGGGCGCTGACTTCCGGCGCCAGCAGGTATTTCGGCAGTTCATCCTGCACGAGCGCCATCTGGCGCAGGGCGAGGGCGGCAGGGTAATCGATGGCCACCGGAAGCAATGTTCCGGGAGATGACGGAGATCCAACTGGAACCAGGTTATTCATAATTTCTGTTAACTTTTTTCTTTGCCGAGAATTTTCTTCGTAATATTACCGGAGTCAGGATGACTAACCAGCCAGCGACGGCCAGCCAGAAAACAGACGAAGTCGCAAACAAAACTACCCCGTCAGTGATTACAGACACGATATTTTCGGGCACTGGTTTCAGTCCTCTTCAGTGTGTGGCTATGGAACGGGAACATTCATGCCCCCAACATCCACTTGATAAAGTCCAGAAAAGTCACCAAGCCCCCCAGAATAAGGCCAGGTTGACGACTTTCTCCCACAGGATAGAAAGGCGATTTGTCTGCAGGTCAACGAGCTCCTCACTTTGCGAGGCAAGATCCCTTTCCAGATCCAGGATCCTTTACTGCGACTGAGCACACAGGGTAGCCAGCCGGATGACCCCGGTTGCCCGTTGCTCCACCTCCTGGTCAGAATCCCCGCTCTGCGGCAGAGACAGTTTTGCTGCCCGCAGCGGCAGGGCATCACATTTCCCGTCCGGGAGCGGGCGCCATTTCCTGTGCAACAGATGAAGAAAAGGATGCTTCTTTATTGAACCAATTAACTGTTTTTTCGACAATATTTCCCCTTCCAGCTGCACAATTTTTTCCTGCAGCCCGCGGTAACCGTCTTCCAGCCGGCGTACTCCGGATGCCAGGGGCTCCACCCGGAGCGTTGAACTCCTGCTCCGCGGCAACTGCAGTTCGTCTACCCCCAGCGGCATTGAGCAGTTATGCCCGGCCGGGAACCGGAACCCCATTGCATGCCACAGCCTGTCCCTCCGGATCTGGTTTTCTTCGCTTTTTTCATCAGCCTTCGAAATGTCAATCGGCCAGACCCTGGTTTCAGGCGGCAGACCTCTGGCCCAGAGCACAAACTGCTGCGTGATCCAGGTACCCAGGCCGTGTCCCCGCAGGCGCTCTTCCAGTCTGAATTCCTCTGTAAACAGGTGCAGGGAACTCAGTAGAGGCCAGTAATTTGCAGTGAAAGTCTGAGTCTTCGTCTGTTCAGTATCGGCCAGATACAGTGTCATTATGCAGGAGGCCCGATACAACGCGTTGGAATTACGTTCAGAAGCAGGCCCCCACGATTCCTCCCTGCTCAGAATGACGACCAGATTTTCCTCCTGGCGGGTACTGTTATTTGTAATGATATCCGCCAGTGTCACGAGCCACATTGTTTTGTCGACATCAGTCCGGGTCACGCCGTCGGTCATCTTTTTTTTTCCCTGAGGGTTATACCCTGCAACTGTCAGCAGTGATCGGATAGGGGAGTGTCCCCTGACGCCGCGAAAGACGGCAGGCCATCCGCTCCGGAGGAGCAGTTCAGTACAGTCACCGTGTGAGGGGTAATCTCTGCGGCAATGCTTCGCTTTGACATCCTCCCTGTCTTTCCGGGCGGGAAGGAGGTCAGATCCCCCAGAACATCAGGTTAATTGCGTTTTTGATGTCATTTTCCCGGTGGCGGAGATCGGCCACTTCCTCCCCGGTGACGGAGGCCGGGACGCTGGCCATGTCCGTGGTCATCAGGCGCCAGCTCTCGTCCCCGATGTGCACCACCGGATAGAGCTCACGGGAGACCTTATCCGACAGCAGCCGGGCGCTGGCCAGCGGGATCACCATCCGCCGCCCGGGGGTATCGATGATGTCACTCTGCACATCCACGAACAGACGATAGCGGCTCTCTCTTTTATAGGCATAAACCTTAAACTGCATCTCACCAGTCCCTGTTTTCGTCGGCGAATGAACCGTTCATTTCAATAAACCGGGCAACCTCAGCCATCCCTTCCTGATTTTCAGCCTGCCAGCGTTCGGCACGCAGACGTCGGGCTTCATTCTGCATGGCCCTGTTCACCAGGCCGGAGATATTGACGTCCGCGGATTTCAGTAACTGATAGCTGTCGCTGTCGATGGTGACGGTGATGCGCTGCTTCATAATGCACTCCGGAATGCATACTAATGGTATGCATATCAGTATAGCTTAATGATGAAGCTGACACACGCCCGGCAGAAGCATACTGTTATGTCGCTATTCATTTCACACTGTGAACCTCCCATCAGAAATAATCAACCAGGATATAACAATCATCCACACAGTCACGCTGTTAAATTACCGGACGACCGTTCCGGTCGGATCCGACTTTCCGCGCTTTACTAAGTTTCCGGAAGTGTACCACGCACACGAAATAACCACACCGCCCTTTTCCGGTGGTGCGCGGGCGGTCACGGGGCAGGGGAGGAACACAACATATAGAAGAAAACGCAGCTGACGGAGTGGCACATCTTGTGTCAGTGGGTCGCGGCGCGCCAGAGAGGGCATGGAGATCCGGAACTTGGAGTTTTCGGATCTCAGGAAAAGAAAGGAGTGAGGGATAAAAACTGACATTATTAAAAATATAAAAGCAATGCTTAAAAAGCATAAAAGCACTTTTTGTAATTACTGCTAGTACTACAAGAAGAATCTTTAGTTTGAGGCGGCGTTTATGAAGGTGACCGAGCCGGACGCGATTCCAGCATTAGCTGATCTGCTCACACTGAACGGGGAGACAGGCTGCCGTTCTGCTCAGAGAAGTGGCAGCCGTGGCTAAAGCATTAGGTCTTCAAAATTCAGCGTATGGCTGTGCGGCTTTTTGCGGAAAGACAGCTCGTTTATACGAAGCTTAAGTGGCATAGGGCAGATCACGCCACTGAATATGCAGGTGCCGGTTGCAAGCGTTGGAATAGATTCTTCAGTCATGCGGTCTATGTAGGAAACGGATTTTTCAATAGCATACAGATCGTTCTGATTTATCAACCGGTGAATGAAATAGTTATGTGCCTGAGAAATGATAGTCGGGGAGATATCATTTGGTCGCTGACTGGATATCGTCACAAAGACGCCAAATTTTCTGCCCTCCTTAATTATCTCTTCAAACGTTTCGAGCCGATAATCCTTCCAGCTTTCTGATTCCCTGAACGAGGTGTTCGAAAGGATATTGTGTGCTTCGTCTATGATGAGATGGAGAGTGGACGGTACCTTATCCATTTTTTTTGCTGAATAGGCCCATTTGGCCATTAAAAGTGGTAGCGTTTTTTTCATGGTCAGATTGACCATATTAAGGTTCAGGACAACAAAGTTCGTTTCTGCCCAGATGGTTCCGCCGGATGCAGTATTGAAAATTTTACGAATATCTTTTTTCAGTCCGCTCATTCGGTTGATGACAGGAGAAAGATGTTCAGGATTTGAGCGACTTGAAAGATATTCAATAATTAGCTGAACATACATATAGTCCAGCAACTCTTCCATTATATCTTCGGGAAATTCATAATTCTGAGCCCTCTGGTACATATTGCACTGATGAGTATTTTCTTCATTAGAAAAGTAAACACCTGTCTTAGTTCGCCATACGCCGCCGTTGTTATAAAAAAATTCAATATCTGCTATCAGGTCTTCGTCCTTAAGTACGGGACGGAATAAATCAATCAGGTCGTCACTTTTTTTCTTTTCGCAACCAAACAGAGTTTCGGTGACCCGCCGTTTCAGAATTTCACGAAAATATGACTGAGGGTTCAGCTTCGACTCCACTCGCTTTTTGAATTCAAGTACTCGCTTCAGGAAAGGTTTCTGCGTTTTGTCGGTGGCATCCGTCAGGACAGAGAGAATCTCATGCTCAAGCAGTATCTCAGCAGGCATCGGAATGCGATCACCCTCTTCATCATGCGTGCTAAGATTGTAAACAACCTTGTCGCGCGTAATGCAACTTCTCCCACCATATTCACCATTGAAATCAAATAAAAGAAACCGTGACCGACTTCTGAATCCTTCGCCTAGTAGGTTTTTCAGGGCCTCATAGCCATGCTGGTAAAGCGCGGCCAGAGTATTGGACTTGCCGCTGCCAGTATTACCGAAGATGGCGATGTGTGAGTTGAGAAGGCCGCTTATCGGGAGAGTGATATCAATATCTTCGAGATCGGTGCGCGAAAAATTCAGCCCAGACTCGCCCGCTGGCGCGATCGAGTGGATAAGATGAAGTTGTTCCTCAGACATCAGAAAAACTTCATTGCCGATAAGGGGTAACTCGCGTGTTCCGCCAGTAAAGCGCCCGTTCCGGTCAATGTAGCCTGCCAGTGAGGCTGTAAGATAGCGTCGGAAGCGAAGCGAATCGCTTCCGCTACCAACAGGTGATTTTTCCTCGACAATCTTCTCGGTTTCTACCTTTGCAATCAGACTCATGAAGCCTTTTTTGACTTCGATGAAACTACCTACTGAAACATTTTTGAGCACCTTACCGTGATAGAAAAGGTCACTCAGATTTTTATTTTTATCGACAAGCACGCTGAGTGTTCTGCCCGATACTTCACGAACCTCACCGATCCTTAATACTGCTTCTTCGTTAACAAAAGCGGAGGTCATTTCATACCTCCAAGAAAGCTGGTTATAATTTCATTCATCTTTTTGAAGTCCAACGGAGCTCCAGGAGTAAAAACCACATCAACGTTGGAATAATCTCGGAATTTACCAAGAAATAGGTCTTTAGCCGCCTCGTTGTAAGCGAATATAACAATTTTGAGCGTGGCGTTTCGTAGCGCTTTTTTGGTAAGGGTTTCAATATGCTCATCCGCAAAAGAAAATCCGAAAACTATAAGCAAAGAGCCTTCTTTATCCAGCTCATTTGAATAAGTCCGTAGTAGATCGTAATACACGTTTTCAAGTAAGGTTTCACGAAATTTATCCTTTCGCGGCAGAACCAGTTGATGTGACATAACCCAGCCCTGCTTCTCCTTTGGTGTATTGAACGCAACTGGCTTCATATCCTTAATGGAATAATAGATTTCCTTATCATAGCTATGCCAGGAAAGGGAACCATGCAGCTTGATGAGATTCACCGTAGGTAGTTCCACGCTGTAATTATAAAGGTTTCCGGTTGCGTGTATGGTCTGATAAAAACATTTGGCATCGAATACTGTCCGGTTGTAAATATCAGCGCGCTGACGGAATCCATCATTCAGAATGACGTTGTTATTTTTAACCGCCGCATCCTCAATGAACAAATCATAGTTAGTCGTAAAAAGGTTGATGCGCCGCGGTAGCAATCCAGTCCGCCGCCTCGTTAGAAGCATTTCTAATGCCCGCATGAGCTTCGCGTAGTTGTTTTGTGTCGATACGACATCATCTATTAAAGTAGGAAGGATTACCTCTGCGGGCCTGCTTCGCTTCAGGAGGACGTTGTTTGCCTTCCATACATTGTCCAGAAAAGACTCAGATTTACTGAAGTATTCATCATCATTTCCGGCGCGGACCAGAGCCTCAAGCTCGCTTTCAATATCACCTAACACGCTGATTGCAGGCAGTGATGCTCCTGAGCCAATGATGAAATTGATGTTTGCTGACTGAAATATGCGTTCAAAGTATTCACGATCTCTGTCCTGCCCGTAGTAAGCCCGATAAGTCGCCACGCTGTGCCTTTCCTTAAATATCGTAGATAAGATTTATCTTACATGTTTCAACAAGTGATGCATCCTGTTTAAATTTCATTCTCTGACTCATATACGAACGTAGCTAAACGAATCAGGTAGGCAGTTTCGGTGATGCTGCCAACTTACTGATTAAGCGTATGATGGTGTTTTTGAGGTGCTCCAGTGGCTTCTGTTTTTATCAGCTGTCCCTCCTGTTCAGCTACTGACGAGGTGGTGCGAACGGCAAAAGCACTGCCGAACATCAGCGCTATCTCTGCTCTCACTGCCGTAAAACATGGCAGCTACAGTTTACTTACACCGCCTCTCAACCCGGTACGCACCAGAAAATCATTGATATGGCCATGAATGGCGTCGGATGTCGCGCCAGTGCACGCATTATGGGCGTTGGCTTCAACACGATTTTACGTCACTTAAAAAACTCAGGCCGTAGTCGGTATTCTCGCGCATACAGCCGGGCAGTGACGTCATCGTCTGCGCGGAAATGGACGAACAGTGGGGCTACGTCGGGGCTAAATCGCGGCAGCGCTGGCTGTTTTACGCGTATGACAGGCTCCGGAAGACGGTTGTTGCGCACGTATTTGGTGAACGCACTATAGCGACGCTGGAGCGTCTTATGAGCCTGCTGTCACCCTTTGGGTGATATGGATGACGGATGGCTGGCCACTGTATGAATCCCGCCTGAAGGGAAAACTGCACGTTATCAGCAAGCGATATACGCAGCGAAATGAGCGGCATAACCTGAATCTGAGGCAGCATCTGGCAAGGCTGGGACGGAAGTCGCTGTCGTTCTCAAAATCGGTGGAGTTGCATGACAAAGTCATCGGGCATTATCTGAACATAAAACACTATCAATAATTTGGAGTCATTACCTACGATGAGATGTGCCTGCGGGGTAAACCTAAAATGGTGGCCATTGGCGCGCTGATGCGGAAACTGGTGCACTGGTGTTATGGCGTCCTGAAGACCGGAACCGTTTTTAATGACGAAGGTCTGAAACAAGTACTGTCAACCTGACTATACCTGGCTGGCATTAAACTCAATGTAACGCTCACAGCAGTAAGTGAGCGCAGTCCGCTATGAGCGATCTACGGACATTGCTAGCAGCATTAGGTGTGAGTCAACAGGGAGCTTGTCAGCTCACGCTACCGGAGGATATGATAAATGGGGAATTGAGAAATTTAAATTTCAATATAAACAAACAATTATCTTCTTAGCGTACGTTTCCGTTCCATTACCCTCAAACCCAAATAAGATAATTCTGCCAGAAGCAAAACAATCAGGATGTGAGATAGAAAATGTATAAGATTGATCGGCAAAACAATAGCCTCAAGTCGCTCATGGAAGTCTCTTTTAGCAGTCTTGGTTTTCGCGAACGCGATCATTTGCAAGAGTGGCTGGCAAACAATCCTCAAGCGTTGACTAAGAAAGATGATAAAGAGGACGAACTTTTAATTATTCAGAAAGAGTTTGCTGGTTTTGATGAGACTAACGAACGTCTCGATCTGCTGGCTATCGACAAAAAAGGCAACTTGGTCATTATCGAGAATAAACTTGATGATTCAGGGCGTGACGTGGTCTGGCAGGCGCTGAAGTATGCGGGTTACTGCGCCAACCTTCGTCAGGAAAGCGTTGTCGAAATTTTTCAGCTTTATCTTACACAACATGAACCCTCGGAAATCCGCCCTGCGGCAGAAGTTATTGCAGAATTTATGGGCTGGGAAAGTTTGAAAGAAGGTGTGCTCAATCGAAAAGGGACACAGCGCGTTATCATGGTAGCGGCGAATTTCCGCAAAGAAGTTACCAATACTGCACTATGGCTAATGCAGTTTGGCATCCGAGTGCAATGCTTCAAAGCGACGCCGTACCTCTTTGCCGAGGATGTTTTTGTCGATATACGGCAGGTCATTCCGACTCCTGAAGCGGAATCCTACATGATTGGAATGGCGCAGAAAGAGGCAGAAGAGCAGTCCACCTCAAGCAGTAGCGAACTGCAACAACGACATTATTTACGCCGTGAGTTCTGGTCGTTAGCACTGGAAAAATTCCGTACCAGCACATGTTCATTATTTAACAACCGAGCACCTACGACAGACCATTGGCTGGCAGCGGGTTCGGGGGTTAGTGGCGTGCCTTTTGAAGTGATCTTCTCGCAAAAAGATGCTCGCATTCAGCTCAATATTTCACGTTCAGATGCGGTAGAAAATACATGGCTGTTTGAGCGTCTGTCAGAGCGCAAAACGCATATTGAGTCGCAGTTTGGTGGGATGCTCAATTGGCGACTACTGCCTGAGAGAAAAAGCTGCCAGGTTGTTTGTGCAAAAGCATTTGACGGCGGAAACAAAGAACTTTGGCCTGACATCATTAGCTGGATGATTGATGGTATGACCCGTCTGGAAAAAGCAATTCGCCCGAGCTTACAGGAGCTGGCGGTTGAGCTGAAAAAGTCAGGTCTGATCACCGAAGGTGGGGACGAGTAGTATTAAGTAGAGTGACCCTGACCCGTGATCCACGCAAACTGTAATTAACAACTTCCGCTCCTGGCACAAAGCAGACGTTAAAGTCTACACTTCCTGATGCCGCGTCAGCGGCATGGAGGCGCCAGATGAGGTTACATGTGTCTGTGGAGTCAAATGGCGCCGAAAGCCCGGCGTAGCCGGTTGCCGGGCTATAAATTCTGCCACCCTACCCCCTGCCCTGATTAGCCTTAACCCGCTAACAGCAATGAAGAAGTCAAAGTAATCCCTTTTGGGGTCGTCTCAGAAAACGGAAAATAAAGCACGCTAAGCCGGTTGCAGCGGCCGTAGCGGCCTGAACTTGCCCGCGCCGATCTTGGCGCTGCTGCGCCAGAGGTAATCGCCGGTCAGGTTGATGTGCTCCCAGCCGAGCGGCGACAGGTACTGCAACAGGCCGTCATCGACGGCTTGACCGTGGCCACGCAAGGCGTTCGCGGCCCGCTCCAGATAGACCGTGTTCCATAGCACGATGGCCGCCGTCACCAGGTTGAGGCCGCTGGCCCGGTAGCGCTGCTGCTCGAAGCTGCGGTCGCGGATTTCCCCCAGGCGGTTGAAGAACACGGCGCGGGCCAGCGCGTTGCGCGCCTCGCCTTTGTTCAGCCCGGCATGCACGCGGCGGCGCAGCTCGACGCTTTGCAGCCAGTCCAGGATGAACAGTGTGCGCTCGATGCGTCCCAGCTCACGCAGGGCGACGGCCAGGCCGTTCTGGCGCGGGTAGCTGCCAAGCTTCCTGAGCATCAGCGAGGCCGTCGCCGTGCCCTGCTTGATCGAGGTGGCCATCCGCAGGATTTCATCCCAATGGGCGCGGACGTGCTTGATGTTGAGCGTGCCGCCGATCATCGGTTTCAACGCCTCGTAGGTGGCATCGCCCTTCGGGATGTAGAGCTTGGTGTCGCCCAGGTCACGAATGCGCGGGGCGAAGCGGAAGCCCAGCAGGTGCATCAACGCGAAGACGTGGTCCGTGAACCCTGCCGTGTCGGTGTAGTGCTCCTCGATCCGCAGGTCGGATTCGTGATACAGCAGGCCGTCGAGCACGTAGGTCGAGTCGCGCACGCCGACGTTCACGACCTTGGTGTGGAACGGCGCGTACTGGTCGGAGATATGGGTGTAGAACGTCCGCCCTGGGCTGCTGCCGTATTTCGGATTGATGTGGCCGGTGCTCTCGGCCTTGCTGCCGGTGCGGAAGTTCTGGCCGTCCGACGATGACGTGGTGCCGTCGCCCCAATGCTCGGCGAAGGGATGTCGGAACTGCGCGTTGACCAGCTCGGCCAGTGCCGCCCCGTAGGTTTCGTCGCGGATGTGCCAGGCTTGCAGCCAGGCCAGCTTGGCGTAGGTCGTGCCGGGGCACGATTCCGCCATCTTGGTCAGGCCCAGGTTGATCGCGTCGGCGAGGATCGTGGTCAGCAACAGGTTTTTGTCCTTGGCCAGGTCGCCTGACTTCAGGTGGGCGAAGTGCCGGGTGAAGCCCGTCCATTCGTCTACCTCCAGCAGCAATTCGGTGATCTTGACGTGCGGTAGGATCATCGCCGTCTGGTCGATCAGGGCCTGTGCGGTATCGGGCACCGCCGCATCGAGCGGCGTGATCTTCAGGCCCGACTCCGTGATGATGGCGTCCGGCAGCTCGTTGGCCAGCGCCATGCGGTTGACGGTGGCGAGCTGCGTTTCCAGCAGCGTCAGCCGGTCATGCAGGTACTGGTCGCAATCGGTGGCCACGGCCAGCGGCAATTCGCTGGCCTGCTTGAGGCTGGCGAATTTCGCGGGCGGCACCAGGTAGTCCTCGAAGTCCTTGAACTGGCGCGAGCCTTGCACCCAGATGTCGCCGGAGCGCAGCGCGTTCTTCAGCTCCGACAGCGCGCACAGTTCGTAGTAGCGCCGGTCGATGCCGGTGTCGGTCATCACCAGCTTCTGCCAGCGCGGCTTGGGCTTGATGAACTCGGTCGGCGCGTCGGTGGGCACCTTGCGGGCGTTGTCGCTGTTCATGCTGCGCAGCACCTCGATGGCGTCGAGTACGTCCTTGGCGGCGGGCGCGGCCCGCAACTTGAGCACGTCGAGAAATTCCGGCGCGTAGCGGCGCAGCGTGGCGTAGCTCTCGCCGATGCGGTGCAGGAAATCGAAGTCCTCGGGTTGCGCGAGCCGCTGCGCTTCGGTGACGCTCTCGGCGAAAGCATCCCAGGACATGACGGCCTCGATGGCGGCGAACGGATCGCGGCCCGCTTGCTTGGCCTCGATCAGCGCCTGGCCGATGCGCCCGAACAGCCGCACCTTGGCATTGATCGCCTTGCCGGATGCCTGGAACTGCTGCTGATGCTTGTTCTTGGCGGCATTGAACAGCTTGCCCAGGATGCGGTCATGCAGGTCGATGATTTCGTCGGTGACGGTGGCCATGCCCTCGATGGCGAGCGCCACCAGGGTCGCGTAACGCCGCTGCGGCTCGAACTTCGCCAGGTCGGCGGGCGTCATCTGGCCGCCCTCGCGGGCGATCTTGAGCAGCCGGTTCTGGTGAACCAGCCGCTCGATGCCGGAGGGCAGGTCGAGCGCCTGCCACGCCTTGAGGCGTTCGATGTGTTCCAGCATGTGCCGCGAGTTCGGTTTGACCGGGGATTGCCGCAGCCAGGCCAGCCACGTCGTCTTGCCGTTGTCGCGGCGCTTGAGCAGATCGTCGAGGCGACGGCGATGCACGTCCGTCAGCGGCTCAGCCAAGGCGTCGTAGAGACGCCGGTTGGCGCGGGTAATCGCTTCGGCGCTCGCCCGCTCGACGGCGTTGAGGGCGGGCACAATGACCGACTGCCGCCGCAGGTGCTCGATCAAGGCTCTGGCCAGCACGATGCCCTTGTCGGTTTGCATGGCCAGCTCGGTCAGCAACTGGACAGCCTGCCGGTAGTGGCCAATCGTGAACGGCTGGAAGCCGAACACCGTTTGCAGCTCGACCAGGTGCTCGCGTCGGGTCTGCTCACGCTGCCCGTACTCGTCCCAGCTTTCGATGCCGACCTTGAGCTGGTTGGCGACCAGTCTCAGCAATGGCGGGAACGGTGGCTCATCAGCGCCAAGGATGACGCCGGGAAAGCGCAGGTAGCAGAGCTGCACCGCGAAGCCCAGCCGATTGGCCGGGCCGCGCCGCTGCCGGATGATGGAGAGGTCGCTTTCGCTGAACGTGTAGTGACGGATCAACTCATCCTTGGTGTCCGGCAACGCCAGCAGGCTTTCGCGCTCGGCGGCGGAGAGGATCGAACGGCGGGGCATGCGGTTTCCTTCTTCTTGAAATTCTATTCTTGATTGCATATCATCTCAACGAGTTTCGATAAGAAAGGATGCGCATGCGACCGTCTGTTGTGCTTGACATGAAGCGAAGCGCAGTGCGTGAAGCGGTAGGCCGCTTTCGCGCCGCGAACCCGCGCGTCTTCGGCTCGGTGCTGCATGGCACCGACCGGGATGGCAGCGACCTCGACCTGTTGGTCGATGCGCTGCCCGGTGCCACGTTGTTGGACTTGGGCGATTTGGAAGAAGAACTGAAATCGCTGCTCGGCGTTGACGTCGATCTGCTGACTCCCGGCGACCTGCCGCCGAAGTTCCGGGCCAAGGTGCTCGCGGAGGCGCAACCGATATGAGCGAGAACCGCCTGCCCGATTACCTCGACCACATTCAGCAGGCCGCAACCGATGCGCGCAGCTTCGTGGAAGGGATGGCCAAGGACGACTTCTTGGCCGACAAGCGCACCCAGCAGGCCGTCATCATGAGCCTGATCGTCATCGGCGAGGCGGCCACAAAGGTGATGGATGGCTACGTCGAGTTCACCCAGGCGCATGCCGACGTGCCGTGGCGCAGCATGCGCAATATGCGTAATCGCATGGCTCACGGCTATTTCGACATCAACCTCGATGTGGTGTGGGAGACGGTACAGGAATGGCTGCCGGCGTTGCTCCAGCAATTGCCCGCCGTGCGTCAGGATGCCGACGATGAAGACCGTAACGACAACTGTGAAAGAGGGATCTCCGATGACTGTTGAATCGAGAATATTTTCTGTAGCCGAGTATGTTCAGCCGTCCGAAGGCGAGCCTATTCGTTCCGTTGTGCTTGAAACCCGAGACTCAATTATCGTGGTTTGGCATGTCCATCCCGGGCAGGAAATTGCGGCTCACATTCATCCTCACGGCCAAGACACGTGGACTGTTTTGTCGGGAATGGCTGATTACTTTCAGGGCAATGGGATTGTTCGTGCCCTCAGGGAAGGTGAGATAGCCGTGGCAAGACCGGGCCAAGTGCACGGGGCGCGAAATACAGGTACCGAGCCATTTGTGTTAGTCTCGGTTGTGGCATCAGCCAATGCCGGTTTCGTATTGGCTGAGCGATAGAGCCCAATCTCTGGAGTTGGTCCAATGAGCGGTCGGGGAGATAGGTAACAGACATGCAGCGGACACGGCTGCTAAACCAGGTCGCAAACCTCCTTGCGTCGCAGCGTGCCGCAAGCGACGCGATCAATCGAATGGGGTCGGCATGAGACTGAACACCATCCAGTTCCCGACCGCGTAGCCGCCTGTCCTGCCGATCAGGTCTTGACCATCGACGCCTGGGATCAGTCCTGAATGTTCTTGGAGACCACTACGTTATGAGCCGCAGCCGCCGCAAAACACCCATCGTCGGGCACACGACCTGCGGCAGCGAGCGCGAGGACAAGAAGCTCTGGCATCAGCGCTGGCGCACCCGTGAGCGCACGGCGCTGACCAGCGCGTCGCCCGAAGCCCTGAGCGCCCATCTGCCCCTGCTGGAAAACCAGGCCAGCAGCGTCTGGTCGATGGGCAAGGATGGCCGCTCCTACTGGCCCGTCAAGCGCCAGGCCGCCACGGCGGATCGCATCGCCAATCACAAGGGACGCAACCCGCAAGAACGCGCCTCCCTGAAAAAGCGCCTGCTTACACTGTGATTCCTTCAAAATATCTCAACGAAATTTCCCGACACCTGTTTAAGCTATCTTGCTGATATTTCTGTTTTTCGATTTTTGCCGGCGCGATGCCGGCGACGTTGGCCAGCTGCCCCGGGCGCGATACTGAGATCAGTTTCTTTGAACAAAAAAACCGCCTTTTGGCGGTCAGTATTCAGTAGCGGGGTTAGAGGGCCAGTCGTGTAAAAAACCACGTTAGCCGACTATTTATTTGAATAACATAATATTTTAACTGATATGCCAGCGTTCATCCTGACTTATCTGAACAGGGCTCCGCCTGTAAAATGTGAAAGATAGAAAGGTAATTATTTATAATAAAATTAAATAATTTCAATTTTCTCTTCAGAATATACACTGACAGTGTGAAAAAACCCCCGTTATCACGGGGATTTTCCTGTAGATAATACGTTACCTGACTTGCTTAGAAGGCGCAAAGCGCAGTATCAAAATACCGGCCAGAGCGGCCAGTATGGACCCTGCCAGAACCCCCACCTTGACCTCATCAACGAGCAGAGGGCTGCCTGTAAAGGCCAGATTGCCGATAAACAGGCTCATGGTAAAACCAATCCCACACAGTACCGAGACACCATAAACCTGTAACCAGGTACTTTTCTCTGGTCGTTTCGCCAGGCCCAGGCTGACGGCCAGTAGCGACAGGCCAAAGATACCTGCCTGTTTACCCAAAAACAGGCCCAGCGCCACGCCTACCGGAACCGGCGACAACAGGTCATTCATCGTCATGCCCGACAACGCGACGCCCGCATTGGCGAAGCCAAACAGCGGCAGTATCATAAACGTGACCCAGGGGTTGATGGCATGCTCAAGCCTGTCCAGAGGCACTTCATCAGCCGCATTCCTGGTTCGCAGCGGGATAAAGAACGCCAGCAGGATACCCGCGACGGTGGCATGCACGCCTGACTGAAGCATGAAAAACCACAGTACTCCCCCCGTCAGCAGATAGGGCAGCAGGCGCGTCACGCCGGCACGGTTCAGGCTAAACAGCAGAGCAACCATTGCCGCTGCACCACCCAGCATCAGAAGCGAAATGTTGCTGGTATAGAAGAGCGCGATGATAGCCACCGCCCCCATGTCATCCAGAATAGCCAGCGCCGACAGGAAAATTTTTAGCGAGACTGGCACACGACTGCCCAGTAAGGCGAGTACACCGAGCGCAAAAGCAATATCCGTGGCCGCCGGGATGGCCCAGCCGGAAAGGGTTTCGTCATGACCGGCATTAAACCCCACGTAAATCAGGGCAGGTACGGCCAGACCACCCAGTGCGGCAAAGCCCGGCAACGCACGCTGGCTCCAGGTGGCTAACTGGCCGGTGACAAGCTCACGCTTGATTTCCAGCCCGACCATCATAAAGAATACGGCCATCAGGGCATCGTTTATCCAGTGCTCAACGGACAGGCCTGCTGTTTTGTATTTCAGGAGTGTTTCATAACCTTCCCTGAGGGGCGAATTGGCCACGATGATAGCGGCTGCCGAAGCAATAATAAGCACAATACCGCCCGCTACAGGTGAACTGAAAAAATTAGAAACGGGCTTGATAACTTTTCTGGTTAATCCGATTGGGTTTTCTGTCACTTAATCTCCCCCTGAGATGTTGACTTACGAATTGTGAATCAGGCAACCCAGAGACTGTGCACTCCAAAAATGCAATGCACAGCCTGATTGACTGATGTAAGAAATTTAGATAATTAAATTAATAAGTTAAATTCGGTCGGTCTGTGGTTACATTTTATCATGCACCGTCAGGTAAATGGCCGCCTTCAGGTAAATTATCGTAAAGCGAAGCCTTGGCGGGGCTAGGGTGCGTTTCCATTCTGAGAAATTTGCTCAGTCTGTTTCCAGAACATGGCTGAAATTTACTATCCGCCGCGTGTCAGTAAATAGTATCTGTCAGTAAGAGCTGGCAACGTAAACTGACACGGGTAGTGATGGAAAATGATTACACAGGACACCGTTTGCAGACAGATGCTGCTCTGAGCCGCATTATCCTGAAAAGCCTGAACAGCAGCTGATGGATAATTATCCGTCCATGCCGGTGACGAATGGCTGTCAGAAAAGACATACCACAGGTCAAAATGGCGCATTTCGTTAACACTGAGGCCAGAAGTTTTGGGCTGGATATATTTATTGCTTGCCGGATGCTGTGAGATCTTTTACGCGGCGGCCATTCCGCGGACCGACGGGTTCACCCGGTTATGGCCGGGGTCGGTTCCGGCTGAGGGCGAAATGACACCCTAAGCGTTAGCTCTGTGTCGTTGCACGATGTCAGCGACGGTATTCTTGCTGATACCGAGCTCGCGTGCGATCCAGCGATAGCTGCGTCCCTCGGCCCTCATCGCAACCACCTTAGGCAAAAGTCGGTCTGATTTTGGTCGCACTCCGGCCTGACGACCAAGCCTCTTACCACGTGCCTTCGCAACAGCAAGGCCTGACTTGACCCGCTCGCTGATGAGATCCCGCTCAAACTCCGCAATGCCGGAAAGAAACGTCGCCAGCATTCGTCCATACGGCGACGAAAGATCGAACGCCATTCCATTCATGGCTATCACGGAAACCTTCCAGTTCTCCAGTTCACGTAGCGTATTGAGCAGATCGAGCGTCGAGCGCCCCCACCGGGAAAGCTCAGTGACCAGGATTGCATCAATTTGTCTGGACTGGGCAAGCGCCAGGACTTTCTTTCGCTCGGCCCGGTCGAGTTTAGTTCCTGAACCTGTTTCCTTAAATATTCCCACCACGTCGTAGCCGGCACGGCCGGCGAAGGCTCGCAGATCAAATTCCTGGCGTTCACAAGACTGATCCGCTGTTGAAACCCGGCAGTAAATGGCGGCACGATGTCCCAATTGAACCCTCCTGGATTTTTGTATCGGAACGCCCTGATTTATATGGGCTGGCTGTTGTCCAAAACAGACTATACTTGGGGTCTGACGCTCAGTGGAACGAAAACTCACGTTAAGGGATTTTGGTCATGAGATTATCAAAAAGGATCTTCACCTAGATCCTTTTAAATTAAAAATGAAGTTTTAAATCAATCTAAAGTATATATGAGTAAACTTGGTCTGACAGTTACCAATGCTTAATCAGTGAGGCACCTATCTCAGCGATCTGTCTATTTCGTTCATCCATAGTTGCCTGACTCCCCGTCGTGTAGATAACTACGATACGGGAGGGCTTACCATCTGGCCCCAGTGCTGCAATGATACCGCGAGACCCACGCTCACCGGCTCCAGATTTATCAGCAATAAACCAGCCAGCCGGAAGGGCCGAGCGCAGAAGTGGTCCTGCAACTTTATCCGCCTCCATCCAGTCTATTAATTGTTGCCGGGAAGCTAGAGTAAGTAGTTCGCCAGTTAATAGTTTGCGCAACGTTGTTGCCATTGCTGCAGGCATCGTGGTGTCACGCTCGTCGTTTGGTATGGCTTCATTCAGCTCCGGTTCCCAACGATCAAGGCGAGTTACATGATCCCCCATGTTGTGCAAAAAAGCGGTTAGCTCCTTCGGTCCTCCGATCGTTGTCAGAAGTAAGTTGGCCGCAGTGTTATCACTCATGGTTATGGCAGCACTGCATAATTCTCTTACTGTCATGCCATCCGTAAGATGCTTTTCTGTGACTGGTGAGTACTCAACCAAGTCATTCTGAGAATAGTGTATGCGGCGACCGAGTTGCTCTTGCCCGGCGTCAACACGGGATAATACCGCGCCACATAGCAGAACTTTAAAAGTGCTCATCATTGGAAAACGTTCTTCGGGGCGAAAACTCTCAAGGATCTTACCGCTGTTGAGATCCAGTTCGATGTAACCCACTCGTGCACCCAACTGATCTTCAGCATCTTTTACTTTCACCAGCGTTTCTGGGTGAGCAAAAACAGGAAGGCAAAATGCCGCAAAAAAGGGAATAAGGGCGACACGGAAATGTTGAATACTCATACTCTTCCTTTTTCAATATTATTGAAGCATTTATCAGGGTTATTGTCTCATGAGCGGATACATATTTGAATGTATTTAGAAAAATAAACAAATAGGGGTTCCGCGCACATTTCCCCGAAAAGTGCCACCTGACGTCTAAGAAACCATTATTATCATGACATTAACCTATAAAAATAGGCGTATCACGAGGCCCTTTCGTCTTCAAGAATTTTATAAACCGTGGAGCGGGCAATACTGAGCTGATGAGCAATTTCCGTTGCACCAGTGCCCTTCTGATGAAGCGTCAGCACGACGTTCCTGTCCACGGTACGCCTGCGGCCAAATTTGATTCCTTTCAGCTTTGCTTCCTGTCGGCCCTCATTCGTGCGCTCTAGGATCCTCCGGCGTTCAGCCTGTGCCACAGCCGACAGGATGGTGACCACCATTTGCCCCATATCACCGTCGGTACTGATCCCGTCGTCAATAAACCGAACCGCTACACCCTGAGCATCAAACTCTTTT